>RFVE01000593.1 GCA_009922585.1 Planctomycetia bacterium | reverse complement strand
TTTTCAGCGGCGGCTGAACTGGTGGAGCCTGCAGCCGCTTCGTCACGGCCCCGCTCCTGCCGTGTCTGACAGCAGTTGGCCCCGATCGGTGATTGACCAGCATATTCTGGCCCGCCTTGAAGCGGAGCGGCTCAACCCGGCGCCACCAGCCAGTCGCCGCGTGCTCATTCGGCGGTTGGCGTTCGTCCTGACCGGGCTCCCACCCAAGCCGGAGGACGTCACCGAATTCCTCGCTGACGAACGCCCCGATGCCTTCGAGCGGCTGGTGCACCGGTATCTTGCCAGTCCACACTTTGGTGAACGCTGGGCCCGGCACTGGATGGATCTGGTGCATTACGCCGACACCCATGGCTACGAATGGGATATCCCGGCCAAGAATGCCTGGCGGTACCGCGACTATCTTGTGAGGGCCTTCAATGCCGACCTCCCCTATGACCGCTTCATTCTCGAGCAGATTGCCGGGGATCTGATCCTCCCACGAACCGATCCGGTGACCGGTGTGAATGAGTCGTTGGTCGCGACGATGGCGTTGCGGATGGGGGAACGCTGGCACGGTGACAATGCCGCCGCTGAGCCGACGACCGCCTTCAACCTTGGTGATTCAGTCGACACCCTGTCGAAGACCTTTCTGGCGACGACCGTCGGGTGCGCACGCTGCCATGACCACAAGCTCGACGCCATTGCCCAGGCCGACTACTACAGGATCTTCGGCACGCTGATGAGCAGCCGGTGGGGGGTCCGGAGCATCGACACCACCGACCCGAACGTTGCGGTGATCGAGGAGCTTCGACAGCTCAAGAATCGTATCCGGCAGCAGCTTGCCGCCCGCTGGCTGGCAGCCCCGCAACAGTTGCGGGCGAAACTGGAGGCGATTGAACAGGATGAGGCGGCGACAGATTCCTTTCCAGAGTCGTTTGATGAGCTGCTTCGTCGGCCGGTCAGCCAGGCAATCTCGGCGGCCATCTACGCCGCTGAACGGCAACGCCGCATCGACGCAAACGCCGCACACCTCACCTTACTGGCCGACTTCACCGCGGCCGATGCGGCGACGAATGGCTGGCGTTGGGAGGGCCTCGGCA
>RFVE01000592.1 GCA_009922585.1 Planctomycetia bacterium | reverse complement strand
CGGTCGAAATCATCACAAAGGTCGCCACGTCGGCCTTGCCCGCCGCCCGGGCCAGGGTGGCGGTGGCCAAGGGAATGTTCCTGATGGCTTCACCGGGGTGTTGTTCCATCAGCGGTACGTGCTTGTAGGCGGCTGCATGGAAGACGATGTCAGGCCGGTACTCGGCAAACACGTGCTCGACCCGCTTGGCGTCAGTAATATCAGCGACACAGGGGATGATTTCGGTTGAACAGGCGGCCTCACTGAGTTCGCGTTCGATCCAGAACAGGCCTGTCTCACTGCGGTCGAGGGCGACAAGTTGGTCAGGGCCGTGGTGCAGCAACTGCCGGCAGAGCTCAGAACCGATGCTGCCGGAGGCTCCAGTGACCAGTACAGTCTTGTTACCCAGCCAGCGGCCGAGGCCGGCAGTGTCGATCTCTACGGTCGGCCGGCCGAGCAGATCGGCGATCTCGATCGGTCGTGGCTGCAGCTGCACGCCGCCGCTGACCAGCGTGTGGATAGCGGGAATGATGGTGGCAGTGCAGCCGGCCGCCGCAGCCTGTTTCTGCAGGTCGGAAACCTCGCTGCCCAGAAAGGTCTCAGACAGCAGCATTACCTCATCGATGCGGTACTTGGTGATCAGTCGTTCCAGCCGCTTGGTGGTGCCGACCACTGGAACACCGCCGGTCGAGCGGCCGACCAGCTCGCGGTCCTCTGGCTTGGCGACCATGCCAACCACCACCCGTTGGTTGTCGGGCGAGGTGTCTGATTGAATTGCTCGGACGACCGCCTCGCTGGACGGGCAGGTGCCCACCAGCAGCACGCGGCTGCCAGCATGGAGCGATCGCCGTCGCAGGAAGCTGTCCACCTCGCTCGCAGCACCGCGAAACCCTCCGAGCACCGAGATGGCAATGAACCAGTCGATGATCCAGATGCTGCGGGGAATGTTTGCCTCTGCCAGCATTGCCGCTGGGGCGGCCACGGCCAGGCCCATCGTCACACCAAAGACCAGCTGCCAGAGATCCCGCAGGGTAAGGCCGCGAATGCTGCTGCGCTGGCCGGCAACCGCAATCAGAATAAAAAACTGAATCGGCACCACG
>RFVE01000591.1 GCA_009922585.1 Planctomycetia bacterium | reverse complement strand
GGCATGCTGTGAATCCAGTTGAGCTGTACCCGCATGGCCCGGTTCCACCACCAGTTGATCGCTAGGGTCGACTCGTTGAGAGTGCCGTATTGCGGGTATGGCGGATCTTGAAACGGCTTGATAGCAGGTCTTTGATTGGCTGGGTTCAGGTTGCGACTGGTGAGGTCGACATAGCTCCAGCGGAAGGCGAGCTCCCAGGCTCCCCAGCCGCGGATCCGGCCCTTGCGGCCTGTCCCAAAAAAGGGTGTAAAGGGGTCCACATTGTAGTCAAACACGCCGGCCGTCTTGAGGTAGTCGGCATGCTCACCGGTGAGGAAGTAGCCACACTGCATATAGGCACCCGAGTTGAGCACCAGCGGGCCGCCTAGCTGGTTGACCGGCTCAAGCATGACTTCGCTTTGGAAATTGAACTGGCCACGATTGAATGCCAGTTCAAGGTGGTAGAGGCTAAAATCGGTCGCTAGGTACCGTCCGGTATCGAGAACTAACGGTGTCCCCGCAGCGGTGGCCCCACCACCATTGGGGTCCCCCAGAAAAAACTCCGGGAATGTGCTCGAGCGATAGGTCTTGGCGAAGGGGTCGAACTGGCCGGTGCCCTCGCCACCGAGTTGGCTGTAGAGAAAACCGGTGCCGACATGCAGCAGGTAACGCCCCTCCGACGGCTCGTCGTAATGCACCAGATGGGTGATGCGTGATGAAAACGAGACACCACCGTTGTCACCGATCTGGGTGCCGGTGCTGTTGTCTCCGAAGGTTTTGTAGGTGGTGCTCGTCCCGTTCCAAAAGGTGAGCCCGGTGCCAAACACGCTGTAGGCCCAGCTGGTCCGCTCGTCCTCACTCATCGAGTAGGCCATCATGCCGACCCGGCGGAAGGGGTCGAGGGCCTGAAATGCCGCAGACCGCTCCAGAAAGTTGAGGTGCCGAACGCTCGTCCAGCTATCCATCGTGCCGGGCTGCCGGAACTGGCCGATCCGGATCGTGCCAAAGAAGGGAATTTCTGACTTCTCGCCCCAGACATCGACAAAGCTCGGCCGACCCGGCTGCGCAAAATCCATTTCGATGGTGAAGGCAGTGAACTC
>RFVE01000060.1 GCA_009922585.1 Planctomycetia bacterium | reverse complement strand
GGCGGCATGGGTGGTGGCGGCATGGGTATGTGCTGGGTCGCTCGCGAGGTCTACGGCCCCGAAAATCCAAAGTGGTTGTTGTTTCGGAGGTGGCTTCTTCAGGACGCCCCGGACTGGCTCGTCACTCTCTATGCCGCATACGGAGAGGACTTCGCAGCCTGGATTCATGACAAGCCGGCAATCAAGGCTGGGGTAACCTGGCTGATGGACAAGGCGATTGAGTAATGCCGAACGTCGGAGTCATTCTTGTCGCTGCCGGCCAGAGCAGCCGGTTTCACGACGCGCACTACAAAAAGCCCTTTGCACCGCTGGCTGGACGTGCAGTCTGGCTGCACGCTGCGGAGAAATTCCTCGATCGAGATGACGTCAAGCAACTGGTGGTGGTCATCGCTCCGGACGACCGCGAAATGTTCCTTGAGAAGTTCGGGGCAAATCTAGCCTTCATGGGAATTGAGTTGGCAGTTGGCGGTGACAAACGAGCCACCTCAGTACGGAATGGTCTGGCAAAGCTCTCCGATGACATCGATCTGGTAGCCGTGCATGACGCAGCGCGACCCTGCCTGGCGACGAAATGGATTGATGAGGTGTTCACCGCCGCCGGCCAGACCGGCGCTGCTATCCTCGCGAATCCGGTCACCGCCACCCTGAAGCGGGTAGCGGAGGACCGTATGATCACCGACACCGTCGACCGAACGGGCCTCTGGGAGGCCCAGACCCCTCAGGTCTTTTCCCGGCAACTGCTGACCGCAGCCTTTGCCGCCGACGCAGCCGACACTGCCACCGACGAAGCCCAACTCATCCAGGCAACTGGCCACCCCGTGACGGTCGTGTCTGGCTCAGCGATGAATCTCAAAATCACAACTCGGGATGATCTCAGGCTAGCCGAACAGGTACTCAAGGCACTGCCGAAGCCGCGTCTTGGAGGCCCCTCCCATCCATTCGCCGACGAGGATCGCTGGCGATAATTCCTCTTGCTCTCCACCACTCGGGCTCATGCCTCACGACCTCTTCACCGACCTCACCGACCGCGGACTTGTCCACCAGAGCACTGATGCCTCGGTCCTGCGATCCTGGCTGAAAACCCCAGGACGAAGGGTCTATGCCGGCTTCGATCCAACTGCCGATAGTCTCCATGTCGGCCACCTCGTAGCGATCATGCTACTGCGGCGAGTCGCTGCAGCAGGCCACGAGCCAATTGCCCTGATTGGCGGTGCGACCGGGATGATCGGCGACCCCAGTGGCCGCAGCGAGGAACGGAACCTCCTCTCGCCCGAAACCCTGCAGGCAAACATCGCCGCAGTTGAAGACCAGATTCGGCGACTGCTGGAATCAGTCGGTCAGCCGGTTCATGTGGTCAACAACGCCGACTGGATGCGGGGCGTCGGCTATCTCGAATTTTTGCGTGATGTCGGCAAGCATGTGCCACTCTCACAGATGCTGGCCAAAGACTCCGTCAAAAGCCGGCTGGAGCGTGACGGAGGCCTGTCCTACACCGAGTTCAGCTACATGCTTCTTCAAGCCTGGGACTTCGTTCATCTGGCTGACAGCCATGAATGCCGGGTGCAGATCGGTGGAAGTGACCAGTGGGGCAACATCACCGCGGGCATTGAACTCGGCCGCCGGCTACGGTCCCTCGACCTGCATGGCATCACCTGCCCTCTGCTGACCAAGGCCGATGGCACGAAGATGGGCAAGACTGCTAGCGGTGCCATCTGGCTCGATCCCGCTCGTACCAGCCCCTATCGCTTCTACCAATATTGGATCAATCTCGATGACGATGATGCTGGCTGTTGTCTTGAGCGACTCACTGAGTTGCCACTGACCGTCTGCCATGAACTGGCGGCTGAGCGGGCTGAAAATCCAAGCGGCCGCGGCACCCAGCGACGGCTGGCTGAAGAGCTGACCCGGCTCGTCCATGGAGAAGCCGGCCTGCAGGCCGCCCAGCAGGCGACTGCCGTCTTTTTCGGTGCCGCCATCGAGAGCCTCGACGACGCAACGCTAGGCGAGATTTTTGCCGACGTCCCCAGCCACGACTTTCCCAGGCAACAGCTCGAAGGCGACGGCCTGCCGCTCACCGAAGCCCTCACGGCAGCCGGCCTTGCGCCCACCCGGTCAGCCGCCCGTCGAACAATCGAACAGGGAGGGGCTTACCTTAACAACAATCGGATCACCGACCACACCTACCGGATCAAGCCGGCTGATCTGGGTGATCGCTCGTTGATCGTGCTTCGTTCAGGCAAGAAGTCTTATGCCGTCGCCCGCTTCAACACCGGCTGACGAATCACCTCGAACCTCCGAACGGGAACAGCCTCATGAAAACACTTTCCTGTCTGGTAATGGCAATTCTCCCGGTGCTCGCAATCAGTGACGTGCCGCTCGCCGCCGCTGATCCACCAGCATCTCCTGAAGCCGAGGTATCACTAAGGGATCGTCTCGTCACCGGCCTGCGGGCGGTGCGGCCCGAGGATGTTGCGTTTTGTGAAAGGGTGGCCACAGCCACTCAGACCGGCCGGCTTCCGGTAAAGCTGGTAGATGGCACCTATTTCTGGGCAATCGGACGAGGTGGTGATTACCCCCTACCGTCATTTGCCAAGGCGCTCGACCTGCAATGCCGGCGGCTCGGCCTCGCCCTGCCCTAAACTCGGGGCCGTGGGGTCTTCTTCTTTCCCGCTATCTGATAATTGCAGGATGACGTATCCGTCATTTGCATAGACCTGCGGCAACGTGAGGTCCATCTCAGCGACAGCGGTTCGGGGGGCGACGACATAACTCGCGGCGTAGCGGCGGGCGACCTGTTCAAGTCGTCGCTGCCCCAGACTGACGGTGCTGCGGACCATCCCTCGCAGGCTGCCGTCAGTAGAGAAGCAGTCCAGAATCCGCTGCCGCCAGGCGACGATTCCGGCCGCCTCCTGCGGAATATTTTTCCAGGCCACAACCTCAGGTCGTTCGGCCCGCCAGCTGAAACTGCTTGCTCCACGGGGGGTGAGAAACTGGGCGGTGGGAGCCGTATTACTCCTCATCCAGTCACAGGCATCCTGCCAGGCCACTGCCGCAACATGCTTGTCACTGCGGGCTGTCAACTGCCGCCCAGGCAAGGGCCAGTGACCTGTTTGGGAAATGAGATCAAAAAGAATCAGTCCAACGAGCGACCACTGCAGTCCCCGTCGCCAACGGCCTGGCAGTAGCCCAACTTCCGTCACAGCAGTTGCCGTTGGCACCACTGTTGGCCACAAGGCGGCAACAGTCACAACGCTCAGAGTCTAAACCAATAGTAGCGAAGCAACTGGTAGGTGAGGTCGGGAGCGACTGCTTCCCCCAGCCCAATGAGCCACCCCAGCCCCGATAGCCCGACCGTAGTGAGCGTCACGAAAACGACTCGGCGTTTCAGGGCCGAGGCGGGGAGCCCGGCCGTCACGACTGCCCAGAGCAAAATCGTCAGAAGGTGCCGCGTGACAAATCCCTCATGAAATGCCCGCGGCAACAGGTGATGTGGCAGCCTATCGACGACGTAAATGCGAGCCGCCTCAGCCTGAATATCAGCCGGCACCCCGGCGTTGAGAAGAAGAGCGGGGAAAAATCCAACTGCCGCAATCGCAAGCCCCCCTAGCAGACAGATGACTGCCCCGACGGTCATGCCCTTGCCGCTGGCAGCATTCACCCCGGCCTCTCCCCCCCCAGCCCCAAAGAGATAACTGGCCAGTGTGGTCAGCACTGTCACAATCATCATCCAGCCGCCAACCAACGGATGGCACGCCGCAGCCAGACCTCCGGCGAGCCAGGCCCGCGACCACCTGCCGGCAACCAAATCACCCCAGGCGACGAGCACCGCAGCCCAGGCGAACACCTTTGCCTCGCAGCCACCAATCAGCCACTCGCCCGCCATGGTTGTCGAACGAATCGCCAATGAGAAAAGCGCAGCGGCCAGCAGTCGCTGCCCACCAGTCGCCACCAGCGGTCGAACAGCGTGTCGAAACCCTGCCGCCAGGAACAGCCAGCCGGCCCAACGGCCGATCCAGGCAGCAGTTGCCAGCGAAACGGTCCCAGCAAGCGGACCGAGTAGCTGAAAGAAGAGCCCATGCGCTCCCCGGGATTCCAGGAAGAAATCGCCCTCGCACCAGGACGGATCGAACGCGTGTCGGGCCTTCGAAAGGTAGTGCGCCTCGTTCACGTCAGGCACCGGCCAAGCTCCGGCTGCGGCAAACACCGCCGCAATCAACAGCCATTCACCAACGGCCCACGTCAACAACCGCCCCCGAGCCTTGCAGTCCCTTTCGCCTCGCATGCAAGCCCTCTATAACGCTGACAATTGCACCGCACACCACAGTAAGTGCCGACTCTTGTGCAGGAGATACCAGCAGTGATTGCTGGGACCAGTGCACCAGCATATCCCCACCTTCATAAACAAGACGGACACAGGATGAACCATCACCTTCCCCTCCCTCTCCCGGGTGTGACCGGCAGAAGGCTTCGAAAAACGCTCGCTGAAAGGCCGGTGACCGTCGTTGGGGCACCGTTTCCGCTTGCAGCTCGAGAAATTGAGCGGCAGGGGTTTGCCGCAATCTATCTCTCCGGAGCCGCCTTTTCCGCCGGCCTTCTGGGAATGCCTGATATTGGGTTGATTTCACAGGAGCATCTCTGTGAGCAAACAGCACGGCTGGCCGCCAGTGTTGAAATTCCGGTGATCGTCGATGCGGACACGGGCTTCGGCGGTCCGGATAGCGTTGCCGAGTGTGTCACTCGGCTTGAGGCTGCCGGGGCAGCGGCAATTCAGATTGAAGACCAATCCGACGACAAGCGGTGCGGGCATCTGCCGGGCAAGAGGGTGATTGCCGCTGAAGAGATGCTCGAAAAGATCACCGCTGCCTGCGCGGCAAGAAAATCATCAGAGACCGTCATCATTGCCCGCACCGATATCCGCAGCGTTTCGACGCTTGAGGACTGCTTGGATCGGCTCTCTGCCTATCAGCAGGCGGGGGCCGACTGGCTCTTTCCGGAAGCTCTGACCAGCCGTGAAGAATTCCTCGCAGTCGGCCGCTGGCTGGTAGATTCCAAGACAATCGGAATCGCCAACATGACTGAGTTTGGCCGTGGGCCACTGCTGACAGTTGATGAACTCGGAACAGCGGGCTTTGCCGCGGTGCTCTACCCCGTCACCCTTCTGCGGCTGGCGATGAAGGCAATCGAGGTCGGCCTCGAACTACTCACCGATGAGGGGAGCCAGTTAAGCCTACTCGACCTGATGCAGACCCGTGAAGAACTCTACGACCTACTCGACTACGATCCGGCCCAGCCCGAAGCCTGGAGGCAACGGCTGGGCATCGACCCAGAGGAATAACTAATGGCATCGACCCCGGACTCCCCGTCAACAAGCCGAGGACTTGCCGGCGTTACTGCCGGACGCACCGCCATCTGCTCACTGGAAGGTACGCTCCGCTATCGCGGCTATGACATCGCCGATCTGGTCGCTGGAAGCTTTGAAGAGACGGCCTACCTGCTGCTGCGCGGTAGCCTGCCGACTGCGACAGAACTTGACGCGTTTTCCAACCGTATCCGGAAAGCGGCCCGCTCACTACCACCACTTATCCCTGAGTTGCTCGCGCGGCTGGCCAAGGCCGCGCCACAGGCCTCAACCATGGATGCCCTACGGACTGCGGTGAGTGCGCTGGGCCAACTCGCTGTCGATAACGGCCCCCAAATGCCGGTTGACCAGCTCGCACGAGAGACGCAGACGACCATCGCCGAACAGCTGATCGGGCAGGTTGCTGCTGCACTAGCTACTTGGGTTGATCTCACCAACGACCGAACTCCGGCGTCATGGCCAGAGCAACCATTGGCGGCAGCCCTCCTGAGTCGGCTTCGTGGAGGGGCAATCTCGTCAGCCGAAGCCGAGGCCTTCGACACCACACTCATTCTCTACGCCGAACATGAGTTCAACGCGTCGACCTTCGCTGCCCGCACCGTTACCTCAACGGGTGCCGACATGCATTCAGCTGTGACGGCCGCAATCGGGGCTCTAAAAGGCCCGCTGCACGGGGGTGCCAACGAAAAGGTGCTCCAGCAGTTGGGCGAAATTGGCAGCCTCGATCGGGTCGAGCCATGGCTCGCTGAACAACTGGCTGCCCGCAGGGTCGTCATGGGCTTTGGCCATCGAGTCTACAAGCAGGGCGATGTCCGCGCCGTCCTACTGGCCGACGTCTGTCGGGGGCTGATTCGAACTGACGGCATGGCAGAATCACACCAACAGCTTGAGCAGTTGGCTGATCGCCTGGAAGGCTTGATGCTTGAGCAGAAAGGCTTGAAGCCAAATCTCGACTGGCCAGCGGCCCGCGTCTATCACGCGCTCGGCCTGCCCATCAGTGTCTTCACACCAATTTTTGTCGTCGCGAGAATGAGTGGGTGGACCGCCCACGTCGTCGAGCAGATGGGCGATAACCGGCTGATTCGACCACTCTCTGAGTACCGCGGTGCAGCTCCGCGAGCCTACTCGATGCTAGCCGAGCGGAGCACCTAAAAAGTTAGCGGGTACTGGCTGACTGTTCCGTTGAGGGTTTTCCGGCCGCCTCGTCATCGTCGCTGGCCGGCTCGACCAATGCCTGCACCGTGACCACCGGCACCGCTCCATCTCCAAGGTCCGTCGTGATCGTCAACTGCCGCTCGATCCGGCCACTCGCGTCTCCTGCCTGAAATGTCACAGGCAGAATGTGGACCTTCGCCGGAGTCTCTTTCGCTGGACAGCTCAGACAGCCATCACGACAGATAATTCCGGTCACGCAGAACGGGCGATTAGCCCGCACCACGATGTTCTTCGTGATGCTCTCACCCGGAGAGACACTTCCCAACGCCAAGAGCTTTGGGCTGACCGATACCTCAGCCACCACTCTCCCCTCGACATCCATCGGGATCTGGGAGGCGCGGGGATCGTTGGTGACCAAAATCAACTGATCGTTGATGTAGCCTGCTGGGGCGTCAGGCCGGAGCCGGAGGGTCAGATCGTAGACGGACTGGCTGCCGGTGTGACTTGGCTTGGAAAGCAACACCTCAAAGTTTGGATTGGCGCTGCGAACGTCGGTGATTTCCCAGGGCGTAGAGCCGATATGGCTGACTCGGACTCGCTGTTCGGCACCACGACCCAGGTCGACATTTCCAAGATTCACTGAGGCGGGCTCGAAGGTGACGTCACCGCGGATGTTCCCGGCCACCCGCAACTGGACTTCTGCTGAGAAGGGTCTGTCGAACGTCACCGTCAGGGTGGCCCCGTGCTGACCGAGAAAAGTTCGGGTGTTGAAAGCCGCCACCACTTCACTTGTCTCGTGCGTCTTCAGCAGGTTTTGAGTGATGCTCGGCGAGGTGCAGCCACAGCTGGTTCGCACACCACTCACGTGGACGTCCTCGACATAGAGATTGCGAAAAACAAACCGGTATTCCGTTTTCGAACCCTTTGCCACCGTGCCGAAATTGTGGCTGGTAACCGAGAACATCTTTGTCGCCCACTCTTGGGCCACCAACGGGCGATTCGCTGCCGCACCCCAAGCGACCGCCAGGACAGTGATCACCGCGAATTTGCCATACCGCATGCTCTGCAGCGGAGCAGATGAACTGACGTTTCTTTGCCGCCGTTTCATGGCAATACCTGCCTTTGCGCTGGCGAGTTGGTCCTCAAGCAACGCCGCTTTGCGGAACCATCCCTGGCGAGTCCCGGCCAGTCGTCTCTCAGGGTATCCAGAGGCCGCGGGGGATGGGTGCTTTGGCACTTGCTCGAATCGAGACTCTTGGACGGAGCAATATAACGGTAGGAAGGACATGGCAGAGAGGTCAAATTGAGGACAACAAAAGTCAAAAGTGTCTGCCGGCTAGCTTCCAAGTATCTCGGGAGTGCACGACAAAAACGAGCGTAATTCGACCAAATTCGAAAAAAACCACTGGCTGACAACCTCTCAGGCCGCACGATCCGGCAAATCAGACCCTCAATCGAGGATCAGGCGGTATAATTTCCGTCGTTCCAGCGAAGTCGGGGTTACCCGGCCTCCGATGAAAGTCTGAAGGAATTCAGCGGAGTGGAATTGCCCGCGAAATTTTCGTGGCGGTCACGAATTTCATTTACGGGGGCGTACTGGTTTCGACCGGATGGTAGGAGGTTCAGATTGCGTGCCGTGGTTGGTCGGCAGGCCACGAAAAAAGTCGACCACAGCTTCAATTGCCGAAGCTCAGTTTTCTCTGGCTGCTTAACTAAGCCGCCCCGAGCGATGGTCCCAGTCGGAAGGACCTCCCAATCGGTCGCCAAATCCGACTCGCCCTGTTTCACCGCCTGATACGGATAGGGTCAAATTAGTTTTGGGCTGGTGGCGATGGCACCCTGTCGGCCGGGGGCTTCACCGCGAGATTTAAATTGACCGGATACGCACGTAGACGTTTGGGCTGACACATTACGGGACGCGGGTTCGATTCCCGCCGCCTCCATTTGCAGCTTGATTTATTGTGGAACCATCGCCGCTTGCTGTCGTGCTTGCCGCCGGAAAAGGCACCCGCATGGGCAGCGACCTGCCCAAGGTACTGCACGTAGCAGCAGGCAAAACGCTGGTCGACTGGGTGCTCGACGCGCTTGATGCCGCTGGATGCACAGACCAGATCGTTGTGATTGGCCATGGTGCCGAACTGGTTCGGGAGGCAGTTGGGAGGCGTCCCGGCGTGCAGTTTGCCGTTCAGAGCGAGCAGCGTGGCACCGGAGATGCCGTTGCCGCAGCGGCAGGACTCATCAGGGCGGCCTGCCCGGACAACACCACGTCCCAGCGGCCCGTTGTAATCGTCTGCGGCGATTCACCGCTGCTGCGGCCGGCGAGCGTAACGGGGCTGCTTGATGCCTTCGCCCAAACCAATGCCGCCTGTCTGCTCGGGACAGCCGTCACTGATGACCCCACTGGCCTCGGCCGGATTGTTCGCGACGAAAATGGTCGATTTCTGCAGATCACAGAAGAGAAGGATGCCACGGAAACTCAGCGAGCCATCCGCGAGGTGAATATGAGCACCTATGTTTTTGCGGCCGAGCATCTGCTTACCAGCCTCGAACAACTCGATACAGCCAACGCTGCCGGCGTTTGCGGCCGAGCATCTGCTTACCAGCCTCGAACAACTCGATACAGCCAACGCTGCCGGCGAATACTACCTGACCGACTGCCCGCGGCTGTTGCTGGAGGCGGGTGAGCACGTCGATGCGGTCGCTTGCCTTGATCCCAGCGAGACCCTTTCGGTCAACACTCCGGAACAATTGGCGAACGTCGCTGCCGTTCTGGCCAGGCGGCCGGGGTGAGCACGCCTGTCGGGCCGATTTGCCACCAGGCCGCCAACTTCTGCCCCTGGCTTGAATGCCAGTGCTCATCCAGTCAAAGTGGGGGCTGCAGGTAACGTAGCTATCGCCCTCCTCCGCTTCTCCTCCGGCGACCGATGAACGACCTCAAGATTTTCAGCGGCCTGGCCAATCCGGCACTCACTCAGGACATCTGCCGCTATCTGAATCTCCCGATGGGCAAGATTTCCATCGGTCGCTTCCCGGACGGCGAAATCTCCTGCAAGATCGACGAGGACGTGCGTGGTCGTGACATTTTCATCGTGCAGCCAACCTGTCCGCCGGTGGACGAGCACCTGATGGAACTGCTCGTGATGATCGACAGTTTCAAACGGGCCAGCTCCTACCGAATCACGGCGGTCATCCCTTATTTCGGCTACGCCCGGCAGGATCGGAAGGATGCCGGCCGGGTGCCGATCACGGCCAAACTCGTCGCCAATTTGATTGCCCGGGCCGGGGCTGACCGGGTGCTGGCGATGGATCTCCACGCGGCTCAGATCCAGGGTTTCTTCGATGTGCCAGTGGACCATCTCTACGCCGCTCCCGTCCTCAACAACCATCTTCAATCGATCGACCTGCCGCAGGAAGACCTGGTTGTCGTAAGTGCTGATGTTGGCGGGATCAAGCGGGCCGTAGGCCATGGCGAGCGGCTGGGTGCCCCACTGGCAATCATTGACAAACGCCGGCTCAGCGCTGATACCACCACCAGCGCGAACATCATTGGAGCCAGCGTTGAGGGGAAAGTTGCGCTGATGTTCGATGACATGATCAGCACCGCTGGCTCAATCTGCTCGGCCGCTGAAGTGCTCCACCAGCATGGCGCGCGGCAGATTTTTGCTGCAGCAACCCACGGCCTGCTCGTTGGACCGGCTGTTGAGCGATTACAGGCCGCCCCGTTTGCCGGCATCATCGTGACCGACTCAATCCCCCTGTCACCAGAAAAAACCCTCCCGAATACGACCGTCCTTTCGGTGGCAAGCCTACTTGGCCAGGCGATCAAGCGGATTCACCGAAATGAATCGGTCAGCATGATGTTTCAGTAATCAAGGCCTGCCGCGAAAAAAGCTATTTGCGGCACGTGGCCACGGAGGTGGCCGGTCGGCACCCCGCCAACCCAGTTCTGGAAACAACTCGGGGATTCCAATCCCCCGATCACCAGAACCGAACAGCGGCTGCCTTTTCCCGAAGCCTGCAGGGTTTCGGCCGCTATTTACGCGGCGCCGCTTGCGATCCGTCGCTGGAATGGCACAATACGGGGCCCGAGAAAAGGAGTCCTGAGATGAGTGATTCACTAGAAGTAGCAGCCCGCGATGCCACCGGTTCGCGAGCCTGCCAAAAACTGCGGCAAGAAGGCAAAATTCCGGCCGTTCTCTACGGTCACGGTGAGGCGTGCGTGGACCTAACTGTCACTCGTGAGTCTGTTGAGGCAATGGTTCGTCACGGCAGTCGGACAGTTGAACTACGAGGCGCAGTCACCACTCCGGCGCTCGTCCGCGAACTGCAGTGGAATACCTATGGCACCGAACCGCTGCATATTGATTTCCTGCGAATCGACCTCGCCGAAAAAATCCTCGTGACGGTGCCCGTGGAGCTCCGGGGAGAGTGCCCCGGCGTCAAGGCTGGCGGAGTTTTCAAACTTGTTCTTTCGGAACTGCAGGTGGAATGTACCGCGCAGACAATCCCGGAGGCTGCGGTTGCCCACATCGCCCACCTGGAAGCTGGTGGTGTTGTCAAGGTAAGAGATCTTGAATTGCCAAGCGGCGTACGACCCACGGCTGCCGCGAATGAGGTCATTGCCTCCTGCCTCCTCCCTGGTCAAAAGCTTGATGAGGCAAAAGACCTGGATCATTCGGGAGAGGACGCGTCTGGCGGTGAGGAGGCGTGAAGCTGGTTGTTGGCCTGGGAAATCCGGGCAAGAAGTATGACGGAACCCGACACAATGTCGGCTTTGATGTGCTGGAATTACTTGCTGCGAGAGCCGGAAGCCCTGCCCGGCGGCAGCGATTTCAGGGTGAGATCTGCCAGGCGTCCGTTCGGGGCTCCGCAGTGCTTCTGCTCTGGCCTCTTACTTGGATGAACCTGAGTGGGGGCAGCGTGCGGGCTGCGTGTGACTTTTATAAAATCGAACATAACGACATCCTTGTGATCTGCGATGACTTTCAGCTACCACTCTCGACGACCAGAATGCGACCGCAGGGATCGGCCGGTGGCCAAAAGGGGCTCGCTGACATCCTCCGGCAGCTTGGAGACCAGGCGATCCCTCGTCTGCGGGTTGGCATCGGTCCGGTACCAACTGGTCGTGACCCGGCCAACTTTGTGCTGGGCCGCTTCACGGCAACCGAAGTTGGTGGCTGAGTTTGGAGGCACTGTACTGGTCTCGCAACTCTGGGACGAACGCAAACTGGCCTACCCCATTAAAGGTCAGAAAAAAGGGGCTTATTGGCTGATTTATTTCCGGATGGACGGTGGAAACCTTGTCGCTTTCGAGCGGCAGTGCGAACTGAATGAAAATCTGCTCCGCCGGCTCATCCTTAAAATTGACTCCCGGCTTGCCGAACCACTGGTGCAGCACGCGCAGGCCAGCGAGGCGACAACGAAGTCTGCAGCCGCCCATTAAGCAACAAATGGATGCTTGCACTACCCGCCAACGGACGCTACGATATAGCTGAACGAGCGTTCACCTTTTAGTAGTAGGCCAAGAAACTTGCCCCGTCGGCTCCGGCCTGCCACTCAGAGACAGCACGAGAAAGGAGCGATCCATGGCCAGTAGCATGAACCGGGTTTTCCTGATGGGCAACGTCACCCGCGACCCAGAACTACGGTACATCTCCAATGGGACGGCAGTGACGGAAATCGGGCTCGCCATCAACGACAGACGAAAATCGGCTTCCGGCGAATGGGTCGAAGAGACCACGTTCGTCGATGTCACGCTCTGGGGAAGGACTGCGGAAATTGCCGGCGAGTATGTGACAAAAGGGTCCCCCCTTTTGGTTGAAGGCCGGCTTAAACTGGACACATGGGAAAAAGACGGCAAAAAGAATTCGAAACTTCGGGTGGTTGGCGACCGGATGCACCTGATCGGCCCGAAAGGTGGTGGCAGGCCTGAAGGTGGCCCAAGCCCGGCCGGAAATCGGAGCCGAGGTGGGCGGAGCGACGAATTCGACCAGTCCGGCGGGTATGATACAGATCCGGGCATGAATTCAGCGAGTGCCGTTGGTGGCTCAGAGGACGATATTCCCTTTTGAATGAGCCCGACCGCGGCCACTTACTCCGTTCAGTTTTTCAATCAAAGACATTCACTTACCAATTCCGTTGAGAGGGTTTCAGGATGGTGACAGCAACAGCCAGACGCACAAGGACCAAAGGCATTAAACGGCTTCCGCGAGGAACTCGGGGAGGAATTGAACTTCTTCTCATTCAAAATGTCGAGCATCTTGGCAAGCAGGGAGAGGTCGTTGAAGTCCGTCCAGGCTATGCGACGAATTATCTATTGCCTCAGGGCAGCAGGATCTCGTAGTTTCCCCAGAACAGATTCTCCTCCAAGGACCGCTGAAGGAGGTTGGACTCTATACGGTGAAGATACGGCTCTCTTCAGAGGTTGAAGGTGATCTCAAGGTCTGGGTGGTTCCGGCCAGCGGTGAGGAATCCTGACAACTCCCTCTCAGAGCCTTCCATGGAACAGATACGCGGCGAATCGAAAGCGGCCGGCTCTAGCCGTGCAGGACGAGCGACGCGTAACGGCCGCGACGGCAAGGCCCGCGGTCGGCGGAGAGATGACCAATCAAACTCTCCAGACAATGCCCTGGTTGGGCACCTTGGACGACCGGGTAACATCGAGGCTGAACGAAATGTGCTTGGCAGTATTCTGCTAAAGCCAGACGTCTGTGATGACGTTGCCTTGGCGGTTCGGCCGGATGACTTCGCGGACGAAGCCCATCAGGCAATCTACCGGCAACTGCTTGAACTGCACGATTCTGGGGGCCGCATCGATGCGACTATCCTGCTGGAAAGGCTACGGGCACAGGATGAGCTCGACCTAGTCGGCGGGGCTGCTGCGATTGCTGAATTAATCAACTCAGTCCCACATGCAGCCCATGCGACGCACTATGCAGCAATTATCCGTGATAAAGCGATGCTTCGCTCGCTGATCGATGCCAGCACCGATATCCTCCGGGATGCATACGACGCATTCGATGAACCACGAGAACTACTCGCCCGCGCAGAAGAGAAGATCTTTTCCATCCTTGAACAGCGAAGTTCAGCCGAGGCCAAGTCCATCCAGTCAGTCCTTGAAGACGTGATGGTGCGGATGGACGCCCGGATGAAGCACGAGCACGCCCTTGGTGGTGTTGAAACCGGCTTCACCGACCTCGACACCCTCTGCGGTGGCCTCCACAACTCTGAGTTGATCATCTTGGCGGCGCGTCCCAGTATGGGAAAGACTGCCTTTGCGATGAACATTGCCGAACACATTTCGATTGACACCCATC
>RFVE01000590.1 GCA_009922585.1 Planctomycetia bacterium | reverse complement strand
GGCCGTGCTGGCCACGGTCGAATCACTGGTGCATTGGGACGAACAGACGATGCTGCCGCCGCGGGCGGGCGGCTTTCGGGCCGATCAGGCCGAGGCCATGGCTGCGGTTGTCCACGCTCGGCGGATCGATCCGGCCCAGGGTGAGCGGCTCGCACGGCTGGTCGAGAGTGACCTGGCCACCGCCGGCTCGGCTCCGGTGCGGGCGACAATCCGGCTGCTGCACGAGGACTTCGTGAAACAGTCGCGACTGCCCGGCCGGCTGGTCGCGGCCCTTGCCCGGACGGCCATCGAGGCCCAGCAGGCCTGGACCCGGGCCCTGGCGGCATCGGACTGGAAGCTGCTTGAGCCACAACTCACGCAGATGTTCGCCCTCAAACGCGAGCAGGCGACCTGCCAGCGGCCGGAACTCGATCCCTACGACGGTCTCATGGACGACTATGAGCCGGGTGGACGGTGGCCGGCGGTGCAGCGGCAGTTCGACCAGCTACGGGCTGCGATCGTGCCGCTCGTGCAGGCCTGCTCGGAGGCGGCCGTCAAACCGAGTGACACCGTGCTGCGGGGACATTTTCCTCTGGCGGCCCAGCGGCAGTTCGTGCATCTGGTAGCCGAGCGGATCGGCTTCGACTTTGAGCGGGGCCGGATCGATACCACGGTGCATCCGTTCTGCTCGACGCTGGGACCGCATGACTGCCGACTGACCACCCGCTGGGATGAGCGGTTTTTGCCGACGGCGTTTTACAGCGTGCTGCATGAGGCGGGCCATGGACTGTATGAGCAGGGGCTGCCGGTCGGCTGGTTCGGGCTGCCGCCCGGCGAGGCGGCCTCGCTCGGTATTCACGAGTCGCAGTCGCGGCTGTGGGAGAATCTGGTCGGGCGGTCGGCTGAATTTTGGCACTGGTGCTTTCCGCTGGCGCGAGATGCCTTCCCCGACACACTTTCCGGGGCTACGCCGGCCGACCTGGCGGCAGCTGTGCGGACGGTACAGCCGAGTTTCATTCGGGTCGAGGCCGACGAGGTCACTTACAACCTGCACGTGATGCTGCGGTTCGACCTGGAGCGGGCGGTGATTGCCGGTGATCT
>RFVE01000589.1 GCA_009922585.1 Planctomycetia bacterium | reverse complement strand
GTCAGCCGGCCTCTGGCTGGAGGCGGGGCCAAGCGTGCCGCGACGGCAGATTGAGCGGACGCCGCGGATTGGAGTGGACTATGCTGGAGAATGGGCAGCGAAGCCACTGCGGTATGTGGTTGATCCGGCGGTCTTTCGGGACCGTGTCAGACTCAGTTAGGTTCCGATCCGCCCGTTCGCCGACAAGTCAATTTCAAAACCGGAGGAACACCATGACTGTTGCCTGTGCCGTTGGCCGCTATCGTTTTTCAGTGGCAGCCACAAGTTGGTTGGTTGCGTTCATCCTGGCAGGAATACTCATGACACAGCAGACACAGGCGGCAGACGGGCCGGCCATGGCGAAAGCGACCTTCGGCGGCGGCTGCTTCTGGTGCACCGAGGCGGTCTATGCCCAGATCAAGGGTGTGGAAAGTGTGGTCAGCGGTTACACCGGTGGCCAGGTCGAGAACCCGACCTACAAGCAGGTTTGCAGTGGCCTGACCGGTCATGCTGAGGCAGTCGAAATCACTTACGACCCCGCAGTGGTGCCCTATGAGAAGTTGCTGGAAATTTTCTTCAGCACGCACGACCCGACGACGCTCAACCGGCAGGGGGCGGACGTCGGCACGCAGTATCGTTCGGCGATCTTTTATCACGATGACGAGCAAAAGAAGATTGCCCAGCAGGTGATCATCAGGCTGAACGCAGCGAAGGTTTTTCCGTCAAAGATTGTGACCAAGCTTGAGCCAGCCACGGTGTTTTATCCAGCTGAGGACTATCACCAGGACTATTTCGCCCTCAACGGTTTTCAGCCCTACTGTCAGGCGGTGATTGCCCCGAAGGTGACAAAGGTTCGCAAGGTGTTCAAAGAGTTACTCAAGGACGAGTGAGCTCTGACCTGCCCCAGGATCGGTACCGGTTCGGAAGTTAGTCTCCGCTGCTCCGACACACCAGCCCTGTTCGGTTGCTGAGGCGTAGCCAAAGCAACCGAACAGGGCTGCGTCGCTTCCGGTGCCGGGGGCCGATAGCCCAGTGCGCTGTGTGGTCGGCGAGTGTTGTAGTGCCGCCGCCACCGCTCAACCAGCACCTTTGCTTCAAGAA
>RFVE01000588.1 GCA_009922585.1 Planctomycetia bacterium | reverse complement strand
TGAGCGGGGCGCCGAGGACAACCAGCGGCGCGCCCAAGGCCGGGCAGCGGATGGCCTGCTCGAGCGAGAGCCCACCCACCGCCTGCACCGGCACCCTCACGGCAGCAACGACCTCGCGCAGCTGGTCGAGTGGACTGGGCATCGGCCGGCCCGCCGCGGCAATGCCCCGCCGCTCGTCGTAGCCGATGTGATGAATGACATAGTCGCAGCCGAGATCCTCCAGCTGCCGGGCACCGGCCACCATGTCGGGGCAGCCAAGATTGTCACCCATCACCTGGCAGCCGAAGTCAGCCCCGGCCTTCACGACACACTTGATCGTTTCGGGATGGGCGCGGGCCATCACCACCACGTGGGTGGCTCCCGCCCGGGCCATCATCTCTGCCTCGAGGTAGCCGCCGTCCATCGTCTTGAGGTCGGCCACGATCGGCACCTCTGGGAAGGCAGCCCGCAGCTGCCGGACACCGTGCAGGCCCTCAGCCAGAATCAGCGGCGTGCCGGCCTCCAGCCAGTCAACGCCGGCTCGACGGGCGATCGCTGCGGTCTCGAGGGCCTCATCGATACTGGTCAAATCAAGTGAAATCTGCACGATCGGCTTCATGGGCGAAGCATGATCGCCCACCGCTTGAGCGTCTGTAGTGAAAGCGACATTCTCGGGGTGCAGGCGGCGCTGCTGGTTTCCGGCAAGGGGTGCTCGATCGGGTAAGGTACAGAGCCAATGGACACGATCCCCACAGACTTGCCGCGGATTGTCGCCATCGGCGAGACGCTTTGGGATCTCTTCCCCGATGCGGCGGTCTGGGGTGGCGCGCCGGGCAATGTGGCCTGCCATGCTGCCGCCCTCGGTGTGGCAACCGCCATGATCAGCCGGGTTGGCTGTGACGACTTTGGTGACCGCGGCCTTGCCGCCTTGGCGGCCCATGGGGTCGACTGCCGCTTTCTGCAGCGGGATGCCGACCGCCCTACCGGAAGCGTTCAGGTGACGCTGTCGCCCACGGGGGATGCCACGTACGTGTTTGCAGCCGACACGGCCTGGGATCGGCTTGCCTGGCAGCCTGAGTTGCCGCCGTTGGCGGCCGCCGT
>RFVE01000587.1 GCA_009922585.1 Planctomycetia bacterium | reverse complement strand
CCGGCTGGGTCAGCGACCGCTTGCTGCCATCGACAGCCGGCTCAGCCAGATAGAGAAACATCGGTGCCGCCAGCACGACCGAGAGTGTGTCTTTGAGGGCATCGGGGTGCTTGCCGCCGTTGCGCATCCGCAGTACATACAATGCCAACAGTTTGTCGAGAAAGCTGTCGGGGGGCGGGCTGCCGCGGAAGGCCTCGAGACAGAAGGCCTTAAGGTCGGCCCACAGCTGCTCGCGGTCAGGGGCTGTCGGGCTGGCGAACATGGCCTCGAGCAATGACAGCCCCCGAGGCTGGTGCTCGCTGGCGGCCACCCGTTCGATCTCGATCCAGTCGATCCAGATGCAGTAGTCGGGGCCTTTGCCGTTTTTCTTCCGGCCAGCGGCGATCTTGCCGTAGGACTGCTCGTTGGTGTCCTGGCTGGCCTTCTCGCGGACAAACAGCGTTCGGTCACCCCGCTCGGTGTGTTGACGGGTGAAGGAGAGCGGCAACTCAATCACTTGAGGGTTTTCCAGCGTCCCGGTCACCTCATGGGTGGCCAGTACCTGACCCGACCGGGGATGCAGGCCGAGTTCCACAAACCGCCGTTCCGGGGTGGCGTGCTTGTTGGCCGCCAGCCGAACCCGCATCACGAAGTCACCCGGCGGCCAGTTGAAGGGCACCAGCATCGAGACGTATGAGTTGTCGAGAACATTCGGATGGATTGACTTATAGGCCAGGTAGGCTCCGGTTCCGAGTCCAGGGAATTCCAAGGCATATTCGTGGTAAGGCAGGTGATAGACGCTGAGGGCGTTATGCGCCTTGTCGGCAGGACTCCCGATGGCGTCGGTGAACCGCAGTCCAAAGCCGTAGGCAACGGGTGATGGGGCCCCCGGAACCTTGTTCCACATTCTTCGCAGCTCGCCTTCGTTGCGGGCCTGCTTGCGAAGCGTCGCCACAAAGTCAGCGTTCTCCGGTCGGGCCGCCGCCTCGTCGAAGGCCTGCACCCAGCGGCGGGCCCGTTCGCGGCCCTCCCGTTGTTCGTGGATGACCTTCACCAGTTTCCGCAGGCCTTCCTCGGCCTCATATCGCTGCCGCTCGCTGC
>RFVE01000586.1 GCA_009922585.1 Planctomycetia bacterium | reverse complement strand
TCATGGGCGGGCTACCTTCTCTTCGATGCCGGTGTAGAAGTTCTGCCACTTCACGAGGATGCTGCCCGACTTGTCGATCTGGCATTCCAAGCTGTCCATCGGCCGCGGGCTGGGGCTGGGGGCGACGATGCCGCCGTCGAGTGTGAAGGCACTGTTGTGGCAGGGACAACGGAAGCATTTTGATTCCTTATCCATCTCGACAAAGCAGCCGGCATGGGGGCAGGTGGCCGAGAGGGCCTCGACGGTGTCGCTGCCCTTCTCTCGCTTCACATAGACCGCCCCGATCGGCTCGGCGTCATAGCCGGTCCAGGCATCGACGCGGTCGGTAATCACCGGGAACTGCCGGGGCTGGCCGTCATCGGGCAGGTTGGCCAGATCAGCCACCCGATGGCAGCCCCCACCGGGGTGAGCGTCGCCAGCCCGCCGCAGCAGATGGCAAGGGCCTTGGTGATGAAGCCCCGCCGGCCTTCGGTGGCAGGGTCTGCCTTGGTGTGTTCGCTCATCGATGCTTCCTCCAATTACCGCCGCCCGTCCGCGGCAGGCTCGCTTCACGCATGTCGCCAGATCCGATGACCTGACGAAAATTCGGCACACTCGGCGTCAGACCGGCTCGAGCGCGTGCCAGGCGGCATCGACCGCCTCGGTCACCTGCTGCTCAACAGCGTCAAAATCACCGCTGACGATCGCCCCGGCCGCCGCCTTGTGGCCGCCGCCGCCAAAATGCCCGGCCAGGGCGCTGCAGTCGGCCCCTCCACGGCTGCGGAAGCTCAGCTTCACCCGACCATCGGGCTGTTCGATCAAGATGGCCGCCAGCTGGGTTCCCTTCACTGCCAGGGTCAGGTTGATCAGGTCTTCGGTATCGGCGGGCAGGGCACCGATCTCTTTGATGTCGGCCTGCCGCACCGTCGAGAGGATGCAGCTGCCGTCATTAAATGTGCGGGCTCCGGCCAGTGTCCGACCGACCAGGTGCAGCCGGGCCAGGGTGTCCTGCTCAAAGAGTTCGCGATAGATGAAAGACGGGCTGGCACCGGCATCGACGAGCCGGGCGGCGACCCGAAAGGTTTCGCCACTGGCCGACGGG
>RFVE01000585.1 GCA_009922585.1 Planctomycetia bacterium | reverse complement strand
GAGGTTGAAGGCATTCGGCAGGGGGCCTGCTTCCGCATGCTCGAGGGCTTTCGCAGCGGCTCACTGGCCGAGCAATTCTCACCGGCCGGCACGCTCTATGTGGGCGGTACCAACCGGGGCTGGGGCTCCCGGGGGCCGGGCAGCTTTGCCCTCGAACGGGTTCGCTGGACCGGGAAGACGCCGTTTGAAATCCTCGCCATGCGGGTGCTGCCAGACGGGTTTGAACTCGAGTTCACCCAGCCGGTCGATCGTGCCACCGCCGCCGATCCGACCAGCTATTCTGGCCGCGGCTTTACCTACATCTATCAGTCGGGCTACGGCAGCCCGGTGGTCGATGAGGCAGCCTGCCCGATCGAACGGGCGGAACCCTCGGCTGACGGCCGGACGGTGCGGCTGACCGTCGGCAATCTCCGCGAGGGCTGCCTGCATGAACTGAAGGCGACTGGCCTGCGGAGTGACGCAGGTGAGCCGCTGCGAAACAGCACGGGCTGGTACACGCTCAATCGGCTGCCACAGGCAGCCGCCGAGTGACCGCGACCGTTTGCTGTTCACGCCCGGTGCATTTCGGGCCGGGCGAAGACCAGCCGGCCGGCAGAGGTCTGCAGGGTGCTGGTGACGCTGACGGGAATGGTGCGGCCGATCACGTCGCGGCCGTGCTCCACCACCACCATGGTGCCGTCGTCGAGAAAGCCGACCCCCTGGCCCATCTCTTCACCTGGCTTGACGATTTTGACGTCGATCATGTCGCCCGGCACATAGGACGGCCGCAGGGCGACGGCGATGTCGTTGACGTTGAGTGCCGGCACGCCGCGGACACCGGCAATCTTGACGAGATTGGGATCGTTGGTGATGACCCGGCCCCCCAGTTCACGGGCCAGTTCGACGATTTCTGATTCCATCGAGGCCGTCTCGGCGAGCGGCTCCCGCGGGGCGAGAATCTCGACGTCAATCGTCGGGGTGCTCCGCAGCCGGCCGAGGACGTCGAGGCCGCGGCGGCCCCGCATCCGACGGGCCTTGTCGGCGGCGTCTGAGATCTCCTGCAGTTCCTCCATGACTGTTGCCGGCACCACAAACCGGCTCTG
>RFVE01000584.1 GCA_009922585.1 Planctomycetia bacterium | reverse complement strand
ACGGTCGGCCAGCCGCCGGTCTTCCGGCAGGATGGCGGAATGAAGCCGCAGAAGACCAAGGTGCTGAATGCCGATGACACCAACGGTCTGATGAAGTCGATCACTCCTGAACGCTGCCAGGCCGAACTTGCCGAGATGGGGGGCACGGACTTTGGCTTTGCCTTCGGCGACATGGCCCGCTTCCGTGTCAGCGTCTTCAAGCAGCGGGGTTCGGTGGCAATGGTGCTTCGGCAAATTCCCAACAAGATGCTCACCCCCGAGCAGCTGGGGGTGCCTGAGGTCTGTAAGCGGATGGTCACCCGCCCCCGCGGCCTGTTTTTGGTGACGGGGCCAACGGGTTCGGGCAAGTCAACTACGCTTGCCAGTCTGATTGACTACATCAACCAGAAGTACGACCACCACATCATCACAATTGAGGACCCCATCGAGTTCTATCACTACTCGAAGAAGAGTACGGTCAATCAGCGGGAAGTGGGCACCGATGTGACCGGCTTCGCCGAGGCGCTGCGGCGGGCTCTGCGGCAGGATCCCGACGTGATTCTGGTGGGTGAGCTTCGTGACCTTGAGACGATTGAAGCGGCCATCTCAGCAGCCGAGACTGGCCACGTTGTCTTCGGCACGCTCCACACCAGTTCAGCCCAGGGCACGGTCAACCGAATCATCGACGCCTTTCCGACCAATCAGCAGGAACAGATCCGCACCCAGTTGTCGACGGCCATCATTGGGGTGGTTTCACAGGCGCTGCTCAAAAAGATCGGCGGTGGCCGGGTGGCAGCCTATGAGATTCTGGTGGTCACTCCCGCCATCGGCAACCTGATTCGCGAAAACAAAACCTTCCGAATCAACTCGGCCATACAGACTGGTACTAAGCTGGGCATGCAGTTGCTGGACGACCACCTCTTCAAACTCTGGAAGGAAAAATTGGTTGCCGAAGACGACGTCATGTACAAGGCTCAAAGCCCGGATGACCTGATGAAGCGAATCGCCGACGCCAAGAAGGGCATCTTCGAGGATGAGGACGAGATTGCCCGGCGGGCCCAGCGTGAGCTGAACACGAGGTAGCACCATGGCTCTGAAACGACTGGG
>RFVE01000583.1 GCA_009922585.1 Planctomycetia bacterium | reverse complement strand
AACTGCCGTTGAGTTCGACTGCGCCCAGCGATGTGAAGTTGTGAATGCTATTGAATCCATCAACGGTTGACGTCTGGGTAAAGTTGATCGTCAGGTCGTTCCCGGCACCCTCTATGCTACTCGCAAACGTTGCCGCAGTGCCGCCAAGTTCGGTCGCGCCACCCAGTGTGACATTGCCCTGGTAGGCCTGGTTGCCACCAATGGTGGTGATGCTGCCTGCAATCGCAGCATCACCGGTTACCGTTAACTCGGTGAGATTGGTGGCTGCGAGGCCGTTGATGCCGATCTGCCCGGCTGCCGGAGTGACCGTCAGCGTTTTGCCATCGCCGTCGACCACGCCGCCGACCGAAAGATTGGTCGCCGTCACCGTGGCATTACCCAAGAGCGTGACGCCGCCGCTGTACGACTGATTGCCAGAGGTGGCAATCGTTCCATCGAGCGACGTACTTCCGGTGACCGACAAGTCACCAACGTTTGAAACACCGGCAAGCGTTGACGTTCCTGCGGTCACCGCCAGGTTGTAGCCCCCCCCACCATCAATACCGCCGAGAGCGTCGAATTGGGACGCATTGGCGGTGACCGAGTTATTAAGCACCAGTTGCCCGTTGTAGGTCTGGCTGCCTGTGGTCGTGATCGGTGCCGTGACGTATGCCGCGGTGCTGCCTACCGTCGTCAGGTTGCCAAGGGACGTCGTACCGCCAACGGCCCCGCTGAAGGTGACCGTACTACCATTGGCTGACAGATCGAAGCCGCCGACCACGGTTCCGCCGAAGCTGATCGGGCCGGGGGCACCTGCTGCCACAACAGCGGCGTTCCCGGTCAGTCTCACATTGCCCTGGAAGTCAACCGACGCTGCGGTGATGCTGCCGCCAATGCTCGAGTCGGTGGCCACCACAAACTGATCCACGCTGCTGATGGTGCTGCCGCTGAGTGAGATCGCCCCCGATGTCTGCGAGAGCGTCAGGTTGTGGTCATTGCCCGTGACGCTGCCACCAATCGACAATTGCGTCGGATTGAGCGAGGTGTCACCCAGCAACGTGATCGGCCCGGCGTAGTTCTGGAAGCCGGTGGTATTAAAACTGCCGTTGAGTTCGAC
>RFVE01000582.1 GCA_009922585.1 Planctomycetia bacterium | reverse complement strand
CATCCGCCGGGCGAGGTCGGCATCGACCAGTTCGTTGGCCCCCAGCGGATAGTCAGTCAGATGGACGCTCTCGGGCACCGCCTTGCCAAACGGCGTGACAGCGAGGTTCCGCCAGATCGCTTCACTGACAAACGGCACGAACGGTGCGGCCAGCCGGGCGGTCGTGGCCAGGACCTCATAGAGCGTCCAGTAGGCGTCGAGCTTGTCGGCGTTGCCTGCGGCCGAGTCGTCGGCCTTACCAGCAGCCCAGAACCGATCGCGGCTGCGGCGAACAAACCAGTTGCTGACCGCATCGACCAGTTGCGACAGGGCCCCCGCGGCGGCGTAGTGATCAAAGCAGTCGAGCTTCTCGATCATCACGGCGGCTGTCGCATGCAATTCGGACAACATCCAGCGGTCGAGTTCACTTCGTTGGCTGACCGGTCGGAAGCCCCGGCCTGCAGCCAGACTGGCATGGTCGAGTTGGCCTGGGGTACCGAGCCCGGCGGCTGGGTCGAAACCGTCAATGCGGGCGTAGATCACGAAGAAGCTGTAGACGTTCCAGAGCCGCAGCAGAAACTCGGGCACGCTCTCGCGAATGGTCTGTTCACTGTAGCGAATGCTGTTGAAGGGGGGCTGGCCGGCAAAGAAGTACCACCGCAGGGCGTCGGCTCCGTAGCGGTCGAGAATCTCGGCCGGCTCCCGGTAGTTCCGCTTGCTCTTCGACATCTTGCCGCCGTCTTCGCCGAGCATGTGGCCCAGCACGATGCAGCTACGGAAGGGATGGGGATAGGCCCGTGGGGGCATGGTGGCCGCGGGGTTGGTGGTGGCGGCGTCGGTCGTCGAATCGGGGCCGAACAGCAGCGTGCTGATAGCCAGCTGGCTGTAGAACCAGCCGCGGGTCTGGTCGATCGCTTCAGAAATAAAATCAGCCGGCCACTGGCTGGCGAACTCCTCCTGGCCCGCATGCGGCCAGCCCCACTGGGCAAACGGCATGGCGCCCGAGTCGAACCAGCAGTCGATCACCTCCGGCACCCGCCGCATGCGGGCACCGGCTGCAAAGGGCGAGTCGTAGGTGATCGCATCGATGTAGGGCTTGTGAACCCGGAGGTCGTCGG
>RFVE01000581.1 GCA_009922585.1 Planctomycetia bacterium | reverse complement strand
ATCGCCTCAAGGAGGTGGAGCGTCGAGGTAGCGATGCTTTCAAACGTCTCGGCTGGCTGGTCGAATGACGCGGCCACTGACGACTGACCAGCCAGGTGATAGATGGCCTCGGGCCGTTCGCGTTCGATCAGGTTCACCAGCGGTTCGGCTTCTGCCAGCGAAGCCGGCTCAATCACAACCCGCTGGTCAATCCCCAGCCGCCTGAGGCCAGCGGGCCGCTTTGGCGTGGCGTCTCGGCTGGTGCCAACCACGCGATACCCGAGGCCTAGCAGATGGGCCGCCAGGTAGCAGCCGTCCTGGCCGGTGATGCCACAGATCAGGGCAGTGCGATACTGGTCGCGAGGCGAGCGCATTCGGCGACAGTAGCAACCGTGGACCCTCTGGCGAAATGGTAATTTCGCGGCGGGAAAGAGACTTTAGGGCACTCACGAGCCTGCAGCCTGTTCCAGGAACCAGCGGGCGGTCGTCGCCAGGCCTGCCTCCAGGCTGGTGGTCGGCCGCCAGGTGAGCACATCGGCGGCCCGGTCAGCAGCGACAAGGTTTGAGCGGAGGTCACCAGTTCGGGCCGGACCGTGATCGGGTGGCGGGAGTACCGTGGGCCGGCCGGCAGCCGCCAGCAAATCGGCCATCTGGTTCCGCAGCATGTTCTCCAGTTGATTGACATCGGTGCCGATGCCGGTGCCGATGTTCAAGCTGACCAGTTGTCCCGGCGGCACCGCCGCGTTGCCAAGGGTGAGGGCCGCGAGATTGGCGGCGGCGACGTCGGGGCCGTAGACATAGTCCCGCACGTAGCGGCCGTCGCCATTGATCCGGGCTGGCTCCAGGGCGAGCAGCTTCCTGCAGAAGATGGCGACGACGCCGGCCTCGCCGTGCGGGTTCTGCCGAGGCCCGTAGACGTTTGAGTACCGCAGGGCGACGGCAGCGAGGCCGTGCTCCCGGGCATAAAATTGGAGATACTTTTCACCCACCCACTTGGTGATGCCATACGGGCTGATTGGATTGGCCGGAGTGGTCTCGGACGCTGGTGTCGTTACGTCGCCATAGAGCACCCCGCCGGAGGAGGCAAAGACAACTCGCCTGCAGCCGGTGGCCACTGCGGCATCAAG
>RFVE01000059.1 GCA_009922585.1 Planctomycetia bacterium | reverse complement strand
CCAGCGGCGATGATCAAGTCGGCTCCGGCGAGCTCGTCCAGCGGCCAGTGCCGGCCATAGGGTCCGCGGATCAGCAGGTCATCACCGACCCGCATGCCAGCGAGGTGGTTGGTGACATTGCCAACAGCCCGCACCGTGTGCAGCACCGGGTGCTCGCCGGGTGGAGAAGCGATGGAGATTGCCGCCTCGCCGATGCCCGGCAGGTAGAGCATGTTGAACTGCCCCGGCTTTGAGGCGACCAGCCGATCGCGGTGCGGTTCATCGATGGCCAGGGCATAGCTCCGCACTCCGGGGGCATCGTCACGAACCGCAGCGATGGTTGCCCGGGCATATTCCCACGGGTGAAGTGGGCCCGTGGCAGCGGACATGGCGGTGGCGGTGCCGACAGACCAGCTCATCACGACGTCTCCCGAATTGCGGCCACTTCTTCGGTCAGGTCGATGCCGACCGGGCACCAGGTGATGCAGCGGCCACAGCCAGTGCAGCCGGAGCTGCCGAACTGGTCAATCCAGCCGGCCAGCTTGTGCGTGAGCCACTGCCGGTAGCGGGCGGCGGTGGTCGGCCGGGCGTTTTCGGCGTGCATCTGGCCATGCTCGGCGGTAAAGCAGCTGGCCCAGTGCCGCTCGCGGGCGGTCGCCTCACCGGAGAGCTCGGCCACCTCGGTGACGCTGCTGCAGAAGCAGGTGGGGCAGACCATGGTGCAGTTGCCGCAGGCGAGGCACCGCTCGGCGACCTCGGCCCAGCGGTCATGCTCAAGGTTGTCAAAGAGCAGGTCACGGATGTTCTCGGTGTCGAGGCTGCGGTGGACCGGGGAGGCACGCGGCTCGTCGGAGATCACCGGGAGGGCGGCCGGGGCGACCTCGTCGCGAGGCCGCACCGGTGTCGTCGGCCGGCTGGCCATCGCTGCGGCCAGTTCGCGGGAGACCTCGCGGGCGGCGGCGAGGTCGGCGGTGGTGCAGGGGGGCTGGTCCGCGGCAAGCTCGGCAGCCACCATCGCGCCAGCCTCCGAGCCGATCTCAACCACAAACCGGTCGCCGACTGGGGTCAGCAGCAGGTCGTGGCCGCTGGTCACTTCGGGGCCGCAGCCCATTGAATGGCAGAAGCAGGTGGCGGCCGCCCGGCGGCAGTTGACCGCCACGATAAACAGCCGCTCGCGGCGGGCCTGATAGAACGGGTCAACGTACTCACCCTCCAGAAAGACCCGGTCCTGAATGGCGAGGGCCCGCAGGTCGCAGGCCCGGGGACCAATCACCGCCAGCGGCTCAGGAGCCGCCTGCTCGTTGACCTGTTGCCAGCTACCCTCCTCGCGCCGCCACCGCTGAATGGTCTCACGCGGGGGAAAGAGAAAGTTTTTCAGCGAGTGGGGCCCGGCAACATGATCGAAGGGACCGGCGAGAGCCTGTTCGATCAGCCGGTACCAGCCGCCGTCCTGCTCATCAATCAGACCGTGCGGCAGGGCGACGGCGTCGGGCAGGTCGTCGTAGACGATTGCCCCGTCCCTCATCTGCGGGCCGATAACTCGATGGCCGGATGCCCCGAGCGTCTCCACCAACCGCTGCAGGTCGTGCTGCGTGAGCCAAAATGGTGCGGAAGTCTCAGGCATCGCCGGTAGGCCTACGGGACAGCTTTCGGCGGATAAACAACACCACCGATCGTGCAGCAGACCAACTCTATGCGGTGCCGGTCAAACGTTTCTAGCCGCCCGGCTATCGCCGGCCCCAGCCTGAACCGCCGACCGAGTTGATGACGCCGGCGTGGACGACGAGGCCGAAGCCGACCTTGTTGATGACATCGGCCACGTTGTAGATCAGTTCCCGTGGGGTGGCGTCGCCGGAGAGGGCCAAGAGGAAACCGAGCGGATAGACCGCCCAGCCGATCAGGATAAAGAGTCGAAGAGTCTCCAGCGACTTGGCCAGTTCCACTGGGGCGTCATGAATCGCCTCCTCCAGCGAGAAGAACAGCGTCAGCAGAATCATCCCCCCACAGCCGCAGCTCAGGGCGAAGAAGAGCCACCAGTTCTGGCTTCCAACCGGAGAGATCTCACCCACGAAGCCGAGCAGAATCATCGCCAGATCAAGAAGTACCAGTTGCAGGAAGACCTTGATTGAATCCCAGCCGAGCCCGAGCAGAAGCGGAAAGGTCAAAAGCAGCAGGGGCGTGGTCAGCAGCCAATCGATGTACCGTAGCCCGGTGGGAAAGCCACCGCCGGTCGCCTGATAGACCCCAGTCATCTGCTGGTAGTTGACGCAGGCAATTCCACAGATGAGGGCCGAAAGGGCCACCACGGTGTACTGCTCGGTGTCGAGGTCACCACGGAAGAGCATCAGCGTGAAGAAGGCGGCTCCAGCACCCATCGCAATGGTCGTCGCAAAAAAAGCGTAGAGTGTGATCGACTCAAGCGGACTGTTGCCCATGAACTGAAGAGAAAGGGCGGTTTCGACCGCTGCAGCGATGAGAGGTGTCATACAGGTGACTCCGAGGACAGGTAAGTTTGGAAGAGTGAGAGGAGCCGCTGCTTGTCGAACGGCTTGACAATGAAATCAAGTGCCCCGAGTTGGATGCATTCGTTGAGCTTGGCCCGCTGATCAATCGCACTGATCATCACCACCCGCGCCTGAGGATCCTCGTCGCGGATTACCCGCAGGGCCTCGACACCGTCCATTTCAGGCATGACGATATCGAGGGTGGTCATGTCAGGCTTGAGTTCACGAAACTGCGTGACTGCCTCGGCGCCGTTGGTAGCCTCGCCAACAATCTCCCAGCCCGCCTTCTTGGCGGTGTCCTTAATGATCGCCCGCATGATCATGGCGTCATCGACAACGAGTAGTCTCTTGCTTGGAGGGGTGTGCATGAATGAGTCTCCACGGGCGGGGGGGTCAGAACCGCTGCGGCTCGGCCCCGATGGTTTCTACGGTCATCGTGCCGGTGGCGACATCGACGGCAATTCGCCGCCCCTGTTTTCCACCACAACACTTCGCCAGAATCGGAATGTCAAGTTCGGCCAGAATGTGCTCAATGGCCGCCACGTTTAGATCGCCAACCGTTGTGTCCGCCTGAAAGGCAAACATTTTGGCCCCGCCGGCGATCTTGGCTGACCAGCGGACCGTCTCTCCGCCACAGAACTTTTCCAGTCGGCGGAGCATTTCCGGAATGGCGGTGTCGGCGAATTTGCCTGGCTGGCTGCTTTGGCCCCGCGACTCGGGCAGCATCACATGGGCCAAGCCCGCCAGCTTCCGCCGGCGGTTGAAGATCGTCACCCCGACACAGGAGCCGACAAATGTCTTGAGCAGACCGTCGGTCTGACCGACCCCAAGTTCGCCCATGCCAATCGCCTCGGCGAAGAATCGACGATCGGTCGTACTGGTGGCGGTAATGTCGGGGGGGAGGCTCAACGTGAATCCATTAGCAAGCGATAGAGGAATCAGCCCAGATCCTCGGCCTCTGGGATGAACAGCAGCGAGCAGGCGCCCGGCATATCATCGACCCGGAAGTCGGTATGGGTCATGAAGATGTCGTCGGAGAGCGATGCCTGCGCCATCAGGATGCTTTGCATCACTGACGCGGCGTAGTCGCGGGTGAACCACGGAGGAGAGGGCATCAACGGTTGCTTGCCGTCGCCGGCCCCGTTTCCGGGGTCCAGGGCCATCGCGTTCAGGTAGGCACACCCAATGATGTTTGCAGTCTCGACCGCTGCCGACCGTTCGACCTCGCCCCAGGTTGTGCTGGTGCCGATCTCACGTGCCAGCAGCATGTCGGCTAGGGCCAAGCCACTTGCGTCGTCACTGGTGAGGACGAGCAGGCCGGAGAACAGACCGGTGATCTGCATGGCACAGGCAACCAGCGGCGTTTCGGTGAGCCCCAGCAGGCTGACTGCCTCACTAATTGGCAGTACCGACACCCGATTGATCGTGATGCTGGTCGGACGACTGAGCCACTTTGACAATGCCGCGGAGGCTTCAGCGGCAGCACGCTTGAACAGGTCTGTCTGGCTGGTGAGCGAGCGAATGGGCATTGGTTTGTTGGCTGGGAGGTTGATGGGAAAGCGGTCAGGCTTCAGTCGCTATTTCTGTGGCGATGCCGGCCTGGCCGCCGCCGGCTAACTCGATGCAGGTGGCGGCATCAAGCAGCAGGCAGACCGAACCGTCGCCGAGAATACTCGCGCCACCGAGTCCGCGGATGTGACTGAAGTTTTCATCAAGTGATTTGACCACCAGATCCTGACCCCCCAGGAGGGCATCGACCCGGAGGCCAAGCGAACGGTTGTTGCCATGCAGAATAACAACATGGGCCTCGGTGTTGGCCTGGCTTGACGGGCCAGCCGCCAACGCGGTGGCGTGAACATCAAGCGAGCTGTAGTCAAACAGGTCATCGATGGAGACCAGCGGTAGAAATTCCCCCCGGATATCACACATCTCCCGACCGTTGGCCATCAGGCTCTGGTGTCCGGCAACCGAAACAATTTCTCGCACATTCTCGATCGGGACGGCGAGCACCCCGTACCGCAGCCGAAACAGCATGCAGCGGGTGATCGTCAACGTCAGGGGAAGCCGGATGGTGAAGGTGGTGCCCTGTCCGGGCGTCGAGGCCACCTCGATGGTGCCGTTGAGTCGGGCGATCTTCGTCCGCACGATATCCATCCCAACACCCCGGCCGGAGATGTCGGATACCTTCGCCGCTGTGCTGAAACCGGGCTGGAAGATCAGTTCCACGACGTCGTGCTCAGTCAGGCCCTCTGCCGCCTCGGCGGTAAGCAGGCCGCGGCTGACCGCAATCTGTTTCACCCGCTGGGTGTCGATGCCGCCACCATCGTCCGCCACCGTGATGAACACATTGTTGCCCCGGTGTGATGCCGACAGCGTGACCGTCGCCACCTCGGGCTTGCCGTGTCGGATGCGGATTTCAGCCGGCTCGATGCCATGGTCAACACAGTTGCGAATCAGATGATTCAGCGGATCGCCGATCTCATCGATCATCCGCTTGTCGAGTTCAGTCTTTTCGCCCGCGATCTCCAGGTGCACTCGCTTGTCAAGCTCCTGGGTGATGTCACGGATCGATCGCTTGAAACGGTTGAACAGTGGGCCGACCGGCACCATCCGGGTGTTGAGCACACCCCGCTGCAGGCTGTTGGAGACCCGGGTGAGCTGGTCGATGGCAGCAGACAGTTCGGTGAAGGTCTGCCGGTTTCGGTCCCAGCCGTCTAGCTGATTGTCAACGAGGTTGACCAAGTCGGTCAGCTCTTGGAGTTCCAGACTCGTGGTCTTTGACTGACCGGTCGCCAACTGGTTGATCAGATCTCGCGTCTGTTCAATGAGCATTGTGATGTTCGTGCCGAGCCCAGATTTTTGAAAAGCCGGAGCGACATCGTTGGCCAATTGCGAGAGCCGGGCCCGGTTGACGACCAGTTCGCCAGTAAGATTCAGCAGCACGTCAAGCCGATCGACATCGACCCGGACCGTTTCCACCAGCGCGGGCCCTCGCGCTGCGGTCGAATCACCTCGCATTTGGGCGGCTTCAGTTGTGCCGGTCTGGACTGTCGGGTGCAGCAGTTCCGCGTGTTCCTCAGCCTCAACGTCGTCAGAGTTGGACGCCGGAACAGCAGCGACGGTTTCCATTGTGACCGCTCTGCTGCCGGACGGAACCGGTTCGGCGAACACGGCAGTGACGCCATCGGCGAGGGCAGCTCCTTCAATGTCGGCGGCTGTCGCCATTGTGGCCAGAATGACCTCCAGCATCTCCAGCCGGCTTGTTTCGGCGAATGTTTCCCGCGGTGGCTGGCAGTCGATGATCGCACCAAGTGAAGCTAATCGAGTGACGATAAGCTCAGCCTTCATCTCGGCCATTGGCAGGCCGGATCGAAGTTCAACGCCAACTCGCCAATGCGGGCGATTGTCATCGGCAGTGGCCGGTGGTGGGCCATTGTCATCACCTGCGGTTTCGGCTCCGGACGCGGTTTCAGGGGCTGCCGGAGCAGCGGCTGGCTCGGTAGCCGAACGCTGTGTGGCGGGGGGCTGGCGGGGCGTTGATCCGCGGTCTGCCTCATGCTCAAGGGCCTTTACCTGGTCGAGCAGTTCGCCGGCAGAGTGCAGTGGTTCACCAGCCCGCAAGAGCTGGTTGCATTCCCGCAAAAAGTCGATGCAGCGCAGCACCACGTTGATGGTGGCGGTATCCAGCTGCCGATGGCCCGATCGCAGTCGCTCAAAATGTGTCTCAAGGTGATGAGTGAGACTGGTGATCCGGTCGAGCCCGAGCAGGGCCGATGACCCTTTGATCGAATGAATAAGCCGAAATGCCTCGTTGAGCCCCTGAGCATCTGCCGGGTCATGCTCCAGTTGCAGAAAGGTTTCGACGAGTCCGTCGAGCTGCTCATCGGTCTCGTCAAGATAGAGCCGCAGATAGTCGCCCATCTCGTCGGCGGGCAGGTCACCGGGAAAATTGTGATCGCTCATGGACGGACCGCCGATTAGCTTGACTTAGAGGGGTTTCTGATACAGGAAGATCGACTTCTTCTCGAGATCGCCGAGCAGGTCATAGATGCCGTCGGCCGGCCCGACGACGAGGTAACCACCTGGGGCAAGCGTGTCGATCAGGTTGCGGACCGCCCGCTGCTTTGACTGACGGTCAAAGTAGATGAAGACATTGCGAATGAAGATGCAGTCCTGACGCGGCCCGGTCAGCGGGTCGAGCAGATTGTGCCGGCGAAACTCGCATTGCTGAATCAGCCGGGGACGAATCGCCCAACCACCACCGGTCTCTGACGAGAAGTATTTCTGGCGTCGTTCCGGCGATACCTGCTCGAGCGACCGGTCGGGAAAGATTCCCTGGCGTGCTGCTTCGATCATCGTTTCGCTGATGTCACTTCCGAGGAGTGAGATTTTCCAGCCGGCAAACCGGTGCAACTGCTCGTCGATACAAATCGCCAGGGTGTAGAGCTCTTCGCCGGAGCTGCAGGCGGCGGACCAGACGCGGAGGGATCGATCGTGTCGGCGGTCTGTTGCCCGGTCAAGCAATTCCGGCAGGAACGTGTCCGAGAACCAATCAAAATGACCACCGGTCCGAAAGAAGTGGGTTTCGTTCGTGGTGATCGCATCGATGAACTGCTCGAGTTCACCGGGCAGCCGATCGCGGGTGAGCTGCTGGTAATAGTTTTCAAACGACTCAATGCCGAGATCCCGCAGCCGCCGTCGAATCCGGTTTGACAGCAGGGTGATTTTGCCGTCGGCCATCCGGATGCCGGTCTTTCCATAGATGAAGGTCCGGAAGCGATCGAATTCGTCCTGTGTGAGTTTGGTCAGTTCCATTGTTGTCCACTGCATTCCGTTCCAGGTTGGCCGGTGGTCACCACGAAATAGCCTCTGGGGCGAATCGGGCCGCCCCGTCAAGTATCGCCCAGGAATGCATTGAGCCGGTCCAACCATTGTAAAAATCTTGAAAATTGGTCTCCTCGGCTCAGACAGTAAACCGTTTCACCAGGTCGCGGAGGCCCTGGGCTTGAGCGCCAAGTTCTTCGGCGCTGGCGGCCATCTCCTCGGCATTGGCGGCGTTGCCCTCGGTGGTCCGCGAGACGGAGCGGATCGCCAGCTTGACCTCACCCGCATTGGCGGCCTGATCTTCCGTGGCGGTCGCAATCGAGGCGATTTGATTGGCTGTTTGCCCGCAAGCCGCCACGATCTGCTCAAGGGCATCGCCAACCTTCTGAGAAAGGTTCGCACCTTCTTCCACCCGCTTACTCGATTCGTTGATTAAGGCGGTGATTTCCTTTGCTGCCTCGCTGGCTCGTTCGGCCAGTTTGCGAACTTCGTCGGCCACCACGGCAAAGCCGAGCCCATGCTCACCAGCGCGGGCTGCCTCGATCGCGGCGTTGAGTGCCAGTAGATTAGTCTGACTGGCAATCTCACTGATCACCTCAATAATTTCGTTGATCTGTGCAGCGGACTTCTGGATCAGGTCCATCGAGTTGACTGCATTGGCGACGGCGGCTCCACCAGCTTGCGCCATCCGGGCCGTCTGCTCAGCCTGTCCACGGGAATCACCCGCCGCCTTTGAAATTGAGTCGATCGAATTAACAAGCTGCTCAACCGCGGCAGTCATCTCTTCGACGCTGGCGGCCTGTGACTGGGAACCTTCACTCAGGCCGCTGGAACTCTCGGCGATCATCCGAGCCCCTTCGTTCTGCTGATCTGATGCCTCTGAAATCTGTTTGACGAGGCTGCGGAGCTGGCGGACCATGTCGCTTGCCGTGCTTGCCAGGCGGGCGATGTCATCATCACCACGCTGTTCGAAGTCGGTGGCCAAGTTGCCGTCAGCCACCTCGGTGAGGTGCGTGAGCAACGACTTCACCCGGAGTTCACGGTCGGTGTTATCGATTGCGAACTTCACGACGCGGACGACGCGGCCGGCTGCGTCGCGAACAGGTGAGTAGGTGCCCATGATGTACACCGGACGGCCATTCTTGCCGCGGCGTTCATAGGCTGCGCTGAAGTTGTGCCCGTCGCGCAAGGCCTGCCAGAACTTGGTGTAGTCCGGGCTGTCGCGGTAGGCGTCATCAACAAAGATGCTGTGATGCTTGCCGCGAACCTCCTCAAGCGCGTAGCCGAAGACCCTTAGGAAGTTGTCATTGGCAGCAATGATGGTGCCATCCGGCGTGAAGTCAATCCTGGCCATTGAGACGTCGATGGCTGAGAGAACGTCGGCGGGCCGGGCCCGGTCGGTTCCAACGAAGCGGGCCTGGCTGTCACCACTTCCAGAAAAGGCGGGCCGGTCGCTGGGGCCGAGCAGCCAAGAGAGCAGTGGCATGGTGAATCCGGAGGTTTAAGGAATGGGTGACGTTGAGCGGGGCAAACCGTCAGGGAACTTCGGGACTGCGAACTCAGCCCCAGGCCAAGCGGCCCGCCGTTAGACCGTGAACCGCTTGATGAGATCCCGGAGGCCTTGCGCCTGAGCCCCAAGCTCTTCGGCGCTGGCCGCCATTTCTTCGGCACTGGCCGCGTTTGACTCGGTCGTTTGCGAGACTGAGCGAATCGCCATCTTGACCTCACCGGCGTTGGCCGACTGAGCCTCAGTAGCAGAGGCGATTGACGCGATCTGCTCAACCGTCTGCCCCGAGGCTGCAACAATCCGCTCGAGAGCCTGGCCGACTTTTTCTGAGACGGTGGCACCTTCTTCGACCCGCTTGCTCGACTCCTTGATCAGCGCGGTGATCTCCTTGGCGGCCTCGCTGGCCCGCTCGGCGAGTTTGCGAACTTCGTCTGCCACCACTGCAAAGCCTAAGCCATGTTCACCAGCTCTGGCTGCTTCAATCGCGGCATTGAGAGCAAGCAGGTTGGTTTGGCTGGCGATTTCGCTGATCACGGAAATGATCTCGTTGATCTGTTCGGATGACTTTTGGATCAGGCCCATCGAGCTGATCGCGTCAGCGACCGCGGTGCCGCCATCCTGGGCCATCGAAGAGGTCTGTTCGGCCTGGCGGCGGGAATCGAGGGCCGCCTTTGAAATCGAGTCGATCGAGGCGACGAGTTGTTCGACGGCCGCAGTCATCTCCTCAACACTGGCGGCCTGGGACTGCGAACCTTCGCTGAGGCCGCTGGAGCTTTCGGCAATCATCCGGGCACCCTCATTCTGCTGGTCAGCCGCTTCGGAGATCTGCTTGACCAGGCTGCGGAGGTCGCCAAACATGGTCCGCGCGTTGTCGGCCAGCCGGCCCATGTCATCATCACTGCTGTAGCCGATCTCGCGGGTGAGATCGCCCTGAGAGGCAGCGGTGAACACCTCGACAAGTTCCCGTACCTTGCCTTCGACATCGGCAGCCCGAGTTTCGATGATCTGCTGCTGCTCGCGTTCCCGTTCTTCGGCCCGCTTCTGTTCGGTGATCACCTCCCAGGTGACAAGTGGGCCCATGTAGACCCCGGTACGATCCTTCAGAGCGGTGACGCTGAGGTCGAGGATTTCGTCACCCAGCTTGATTTCGGCCCGGTGCGGCAGATTCGCCGGATCCATCACGATCGCCCGTTGGTGCTCCGGCCGCTTGTGAAAAATGTCAATCGACTGGCCGATAATGTCATCCACCTTACAGGGCAATAAATGCTGGAGTTTCCGCAGCGCCTCGTACGAAGCCGGGTTCATGTAGACGATGTTGAAGTTGCGATCAGCGAGGATCAGTCGGACGCTGGTGTTCTCGACCATTTCGGTATATCGCTGCTGAATTTCGCGGTCTGCTTCGCGGGCCTTTGCCTGTTCGGTGACATTGACAGCAAACTTGACCACGCCGATGGGGTTGCCCCGCTGGTCGAAGACCGGGTTGTAGGTGGCCTGTATCCAGACCGTCTCGCCGGTCTTGCTGACCCGCCGAAACTCACCCGACTGAAATTCCCCACCACGAAGCTTGGCCCAGAACTCGCGATAGGCATTGCTCGCCTTGGTAGCTTCGTCGACAAAGATGCTGTGGGGGCGGCCGCGGATTTCATCGAGGGTGTAGCCCATCAGGCTCAGAAAATTCTCGTTGGCGTCGAGGATTGTGCCGTCGAGGGCAAATTCGATTCGGGCCATTGAACGGTCGAGGGCATCGACGATGTAGCGGAGAGAAATTGACTTATTGGTGGCCATGCGGCTGGAACTCCAAGGCTGAGGAGGGAAAGGCTTGTGGGGTGATCGGAGACTGGTATCGCTTCGGTTTGGCCGGCGGCCAGAAGCGCCGGTCAAATGCCAGCGGTCGTGAATTGATTGCTGGCTCGATGGACTTCGTCGAGATTGGCCGGGTCGAGCAGCTGATCGACGTCGAGCAGAATGAACAGTTCTTCGCCAACCCTGGCGAAGCCCTCAATAAACCGACGTCCGGTGGTGCTGATGGAGTCAGGGGCGGGCTGAATCTGCTCAGGGGCCACCCGCATCACCCGCGAGACGGCATCGACGGTGCAGCCAATCGTCCGGGCTCCGACATTGACGACAATGGTGCGAGTTTCGGCATCGTTGGTCTTGCGGTCGAGGTTGAACAGCGCCCGCAGGTTGATAATCGGAATGATCGTCCCCCGTAAATTGCTGACGCCGTCAACATACGGCGGTACCTCCGGTACCCGGGCCGTTGTCGTCGGGATGACGATTTCCTGGATCCGTTCGATGCGAAAGATGTAGTTTTGGCTGGCTAGACGGAAACCTACGAACTGCGGGGCAGCCGCATTGCCACCGTTTTGGTTCGTTGATTTTTCGGCGGCGGAGGGGGGCGGCGAATCAGTCATTGAGCGTCCTTGGAGAGGGGGCCTAGCGAAGGGGCAGCGGCGGCCGCGAGCGTTCCCTGCCATTGGATATAGCTGCTGAAAAAAGGTCGGGCAAATTGCCCTGCAAAAAAACCTTTCCCAGGCGTTGCCGCCATTCCAGGCAGCACAATCGGAACCACCCGCCCAGTTCGGAGCCAGCGAGAGCCGATGTATACTGCACCCGGCAACTGCATAGCCTCCAGATTCTTCGATTGTGAGCCACGTGACAGCCTTCCCCCATCTGAGCGTGCTTGTGGTTGATGACTCTGCGCTCTACCGGCAGATGGTCAAGCACGTCATTTCGAGCATTGAGGGTGCAGATGTGATTGGGACGGCCAGCGATGGCCGGGAGGCGGTCGAGAAGATCGCCCTCTTGCGGCCTGATCTGGTGACGCTTGATGTTCAGATGCCGAACCTTGATGGGCTCGGAACGCTGAGGGAACTCAAGCGGCGGTCGCTGCAGCCGTTGGTGGTAATGGTCAGCAGTCTGACCGCGCAAGGGGCTCCAGAGACGGTTGAGGCGTTGTTGTACGGGGCCATTGATTGCATCCTCAAGCCTGCCGGTCTGGAACCACACCTTGCCCGTAATGAGTTGCGACAGGCGCTCCAGGCACGGATAGCTGCCATCTTGTCCACCCGACAGAACATATCGCCAATCCCGGTTTCTGGTGGTGAGCCGGTCGGCTACTCGCGTGCCGGGGCTATCGCCGATGGTGACTGCATTGCCATCGGGGCCTCGACTGGTGGGCCGGAGGCGTTGCGAAAGGTCCTGGTGGAATTGTCTGGTGCTGGTGGCCCACCGGTTTTTATCGTGCAGCACATGCCGGCAACATTTACCGAATCGCTGGCCCGTCGGCTTGATGAGATTGCCCCGCTGCCGGTGCATCTGGCCGCGACGGGCATGGTGGCGGAACCCGGCCATGCCTACCTTGCCCCCGGTGGTTTTCATCTCACTGCGGTCCGCCGTGGCCATGGCGTGATCTGCAAACTGTCGCAGGCACCCACTCGGCAGGGCTGCCGCCCCTCAATGGACGCACTGCTGGAATCACTTGTCGACGTTTATGGTGAACGTATTGTCGCTGCGATTCTGACGGGAATGGGGTGCGACGGCCTGGCAGGCTGTCGGGCTGTCAAAGCCGCCGGCGGGACGGTGGTGGCGCAGAACCGTGAAAGCTGCACCGTCTATGGCATGCCCAAGGCAGTCATTGATGCCGGGCTAGCCGATGTTGTCCTGCCACTTGATGCGATCGGAAAGCTGCTCGCTGGCAGCCGTTCCAGGCAATTAAAGTCACCCTGAAGCCTACGGAGCGTGCACGCTTGAAGATCGTGATTCTTGATGCCCTGACCACCAACCCCGGTGACTGTTCCTGGGAGTCAGTTGCGGCGCAGGGTAATTTGACGGTGTTTGACCGAACATCATCCGCGGAGATTCTCGCTCGTGCTGATGAGGCTGAGATTGTTCTCACCAACAAGACGCCGCTTACCGCTGAAACGCTGGCTGAGCTGCCGGCGGTGCGGCTTATTTCGGTGCTCGCCACCGGCGTCAATGTGATCGATCTGGAGGCAGCCAAGGCTGGTGGCATCACCGTCTGTAATGTTCCCGGCTATAGCACGCCGAATGTGGCCCAGGCGGTGTTTGCCCTGCTGTTGGAGTTGACCAACCGGACCGCCGATCATGCCGCCGCGGTCCGGGCGGGCGACTGGACAGCCTGCCCCGACTTCTGTTTCTGGCGGGGAGAGCTGGTCGAACTTGCCGGCCGAACGCTGGGCGTTGTCGGCTACGGGGCGATCGGTCGGGCGGTGGCCGCGATTGGCCGGGCCTTCGGCATGCGGGTGCTGGCAAGCCGCCGGTCGGCTGCGACGCCGGAGGAGGGCGTGGTGTTTACGGATATCGATAGTGTCTTTCGTGAGAGTGACGTCATCAGCCTGCACTGCCCGCAGACGCCGGAGACCACCGGGCTTGTGAATGCCCAGCGGCTGGCCACGATGAAGCCGACGGCCTACCTGATCAACACCGCCCGCGGTGGCCTGGTTGTCGAACAGGATCTGGCGATCGCCCTCAACGAAGGTCGGATTGCCGGAGCGGGTCTCGATGTGCTCTCAACTGAGCCGCCGTCGGCTAACAACCCGTTGCTTGAGGCAAAAAACTGTCTGATCACGCCCCACATCGCTTGGGCCACCCGGGCCGCCCGCGAGCGACTGATCGCTGCTACGGCCGAGAACATCCGTAGCTTTCTGGCGGGAACGCCGCAGAACGTGGTGGGGTGAGAGGAGAGATGAAAAGCGATGCGCTAGCGAGAGCCACATTTGCAGGGTCTTTCAGTGCGCGGTGGAGTGGCCCCGACACCGTTTTCACTCTCCAGCTATTTGCTGGCTGCCTGTTCTGGCAGGTCTTCGCCGCGGCGGGTGGCGGTGACGGTCAGGCTGCCCCCGATGGGCACGATCTGCTGCTCGGCCACCAGACTGCCGGTGGCGGTGAAGCGGACGGTGTCGCCGACCTGCTTGAGGTCGCCCGCGAGCAGCATCCGGTCGAGGGCCGTGCGGACAGCGCCTCGCAGGGTTGAGTCGCCGGCGGGGCGGCTGGAGTCGCCGACGAGGTTGGTCAGGTTCTCACC
>RFVE01000580.1 GCA_009922585.1 Planctomycetia bacterium | reverse complement strand
CGGCGTTCGTACCACGTTGCTCGATGTGCCGCTCGGGCAACGGACCATCACCGACAGCCAGTCGAGTGTCGATTCGGTTGAGTTCGTCCAGGTGGCAATCGAGACCGATGCCGGTGTGACTGGCTATGGCTTTAACTGGAACTATTCCAAAGGCATGCGGGCCGTCCAGGCGATGATCGACGACTGTTACGGCCCCGCAGTGATCGGGCGACCGGCGCTTGAGCGGCAATCGCTGATGGCGGCCATGAACACAACCACCCACTTCATTGGCCGCGTCGGGGTGGCCCGGGTTGGCCTCTGCGCGATGAACCTCGCCCTCTGGGACATCCAACTGAAGCTTGAGGGGCAGCCGCTCTGGCGGCACCTCGGCCCGGCAAAGCAGCGAGTCAAGGCTTACAACACCGACGGTGGCTGGTTGACTTGGAGCACCGAGGAACTCGTCGCCGACATGCAGCGAATCATCGACCGCGGTTTTGACGCGGTGAAGATGAAGCTCGGCCGGCCCGACCCGCGGGAAGACTTTGAGCGGGTCCGGGCGGTGCGGCAGGCGATCGGTGACTCAATCAAACTGATGGTCGACGTCAACACGGTTTGGGATCTGAAGACCGCCATGGTGTGGGGCCGCCGGCTCGAGGAGTTTGACATTGAATGGCTGGAAGAGCCGATGCACCCCTTTGACGTCAGGGCTCATGCGGCCCTCGCCCAGGCGCTCGACCTGCCGATCGCGGTTGGCGAGACGATTTACACCCTCCATGACTTCCGCGACTACGTTGAGCAGCAGGCGGTCGACATCATGCAGGCTGACGTGACGAAGCTCTCCGGTATCGAAGAATGGCTCGACGTGGCAGCCCTCGGCCGGGCCTTTGGCCTCGCCGTGATTCCTCATACGAACGTCCAGCACAACGTGCATGCCCAATTGGCTGCCGCCACTCCAAACACGCCGATGCTCGAATGCTGCTACGAGTCGTTGTTCGACATCTGGGAAAACCCAATCCGGGTTATCGATGGCCACTACACCCTGCCCGAGGCCCCCGGTGTCGGCGGCAAGCTGACCGACGCGGTACTCGAGAAGCACCGGATTGGTTGACAAGGAAGCACGCTGGCAGCAA
>RFVE01000579.1 GCA_009922585.1 Planctomycetia bacterium | reverse complement strand
CAATGAACCAGAGATTTGAATTTGATTGGCGAGGCCCGGCATGTCTTGCCTTGAATGGCCGGGTGTTCATGAACTCTGACTTGGCCGAATCATCACAGCCCAAGACGACTTGATCCTGCCAGCGGCAGAAGTCGCCAACCACCTTCAGATAGTTCGACCGGGGCTCGATGCCACCGGAGGCGTGACGGCTGAAGCTGGCCGGAAACCGCCAGAAGGTGCCGTGCATTGTCGCCAGCAGGTCGGTCTCGCCGATCTCACGGATCCGGGGCCACTCGGTGTTCCAGCCATGGGAGCCGTCGTAGCTGTGGCTGCCCTTGGGCAGGCGGTAGAAGTGCCACTGCCCGGCCTCCAGCAGCCCAAGAATGACCGACCGGGCATCCCAGCCGAGCGTCCAGATGGGACTGTCGGAATCAGTGCCGCCACGTATGCCGCCGGGGCCGGTCACTTCGGTGAACTGATTGCGGCGGACGAGCTGCCAGTCGCCCGAGCCGGTCCATTCGGCCAGCGCTCCGGACGGAATCGTCGGGTCACGGCTGACGTCAGGATGACGCTCACCGTTGTTGGCATAGACGAGCCGCTGCTGGCCGGCATAGAGCCCCTTGCCGTGATAGCCAGGGAGTTTCGAGACCACGCCCTGCGGTGGTGCGTTCGCGTTGCCATCCCGAATCAGGCAGGTCACCGCCAACGAATCGACATCGACCTCGTAGAGGCCCTCTTCCATCGTCGCAAAGTAGACCTTCTTGGCCGGCTCGAAGAGATGCCGCGCGGTGCCGGTAAGCCGGCCGTACATCACCGTCGGGGGAATAGTGCGGACCATCCCCTGCGCGTCGATGCAGTAGGGGCCGATAAAGAGCTGCTTCGACTCGGAGTGAATCATCCGGTTGGCGGGCGTGCCCCCCACGCTGCCGGGAAAGATGCGCTGCTGCAGATCAGAAGTGATCTCGTAGAGTTTATCGGATGAGCCGGCGGGCCGGTGCGGCGCGTAGGTGATCACCCAGAGCCGGTCCGCCCACGGCACGACCGCGCCAATGCCACACTCACCCTCCTGATTCGCGCAGGTAAGCCACGGATAGATGCCAGCGATCGATCTGGGGGCTGGCTCGGCCGCTG
>RFVE01000578.1 GCA_009922585.1 Planctomycetia bacterium | reverse complement strand
GGAGCGGCGAACGGCGGCTGTGAATGGGCAGCCGGAAACCTGCCGGGTCGAGCCCCATGACGGCCGTCATCTGAGCGACGTGCTTGCCGATGAGGCGGCCGCCTTCGTGCGAGAATCGGCCGCCGCCGACCGACCGTTTGCCCTCGTGTTCGCCCCGGCGGCGATCCACCCGCCGCTTCAGGCTCCGCAGCCACTCATTGATAAGTATGTCGCCCGGCTGGCTGGTCGCGGCGACCACGCCGTGGCCATCACCTACGCGATGATCGAACAGATGGATGCCGGCATCGGCCGGCTGTTGGCAACGGTTGACAGGGCAGAGCTTCGCGAGCGGACGCTCGTGATCTTTACCAGCGACAATGGGGCCAATCTGAACTGGTCGGGAATCAAGGGGCAGAGCGGCCAGCGGTTTCATGGTCCGTTCCGGGGCAACAAAGGCGACGTGCTGGAGCAGGGGATTCGGGTGCCGGGCATCGTCGCCTGGCCAGGACACATTCCCGCCGAAACCGTCATCGACACGCCGGTCCACGGCTGTGACTGGCTGCCGACCATGCTCGCAGCCTGTGGCATTCGGACGGTGGATGGCTCGAAGCCCCTCGACGGCATGAACCTGCTGCCGCTGCTTACTGGTGGTCCGACGAGTGGGCTGGCCGATCGGCCGCTCTGTTTTCAAAAGACCCGCTACACGCCGGTTGCCCACAGCAATGCCGCCATCCGGCAGGGCCGCTGGAAACTCCTCTGGCCGCCGATCCCTGAGACGAATCGGAAGGACTCAGCGAGGGATAATCCGTCCTATCACCGAGGCCTCACGCAGGCCCACTGGGAGATGCCGCTCGACGCGGGCCTTCCTGACTATGCCGGCGTGGTCTCAGCCAGGCCGCGGCTCTACGACCTCGGCGCTGATCCCGGTGAAGCCCGTGATGTCGCGGCCGACAACCCCGCCGTGGTGCAGCGGCTGACAGCAGCCTATGACCACTGGTTTGCCGAGGTCTTTGCCGAGTGGCAGCAGGCCCGGGCTCGCATTATCGACCATGACCGCCGCACCTGGCGAGATCGTAAGCCGCCCGACCCGCGAGTGCTCTTCCAAGACGAGTGGCTCTGGACGCAGGTGCC
>RFVE01000577.1 GCA_009922585.1 Planctomycetia bacterium | reverse complement strand
TTGCTGACCAGCCGGGTCAGGTTCGCGACCTCGCTGCCGTCGTAAACCGCCAGCACCGTGTCAAAGTCACTTCCGGCTGTCTCGATCACCACAGTCCCTGCAGCCGGTGCGGTCCAGGTCCACCAGACACTCTTGCCGCCGCCGACACCGTGGTGGACCGGCTCGCCGGGCTCGGCCGTGGCATCGACATTCGTGCCGGTGGCCGTTGGGGCGACGCCCTCCAGCACGAAGCGGTCGGCAAAGGCGTCATTGGGTGAGCGGCTGGCGGCATGGAAGCCACTGTCGGAGGCACTTAACGGGCTGGTGCCGAGGTCGTTGGTGGCCGTCACCCAGTAGTGATAGACGCTGTCGATGGCCGCCGCCGAGTCGAGATAGGTGGTTCCCGTCAGCCCGTCGGCGAGGACGGTCGCGGTGGTGGGATCAGCCGATTCACCCCGGTAGAGCGTGTAGCTGTCGGCAAACAGTGAACTGCGCGCCGGCTCACTCGACAGGCTTGCAAGCAGCGTGCCCGCGTTGAGCCGGCCGCCGGTGAGCAGCTTGCCGGTCAGCCCGCTGACCCCGTCGACGGTGCTCAGCAGGGCGGTCTTGAGATCAGCCACCGACAGGCTTGGGTCGACCGCGAGGGCCAACGCCGCAGCCCCGGCCACGTGGGGCGTCGCCATGCTCGTGCCGCTGTACGAGGCATAACCCCCGCCGGGCACCGTGCTGACAATGCCGGCCCCGGGCGCCGCCAGGTCGACACTCGTGGCCCCATAGTTGCTGAAGCTGGCCAGGGCGTCATTGCGGTTGGTCGCCGCCACCGACACCACCGCTTCACTGAGATACGAGGCCGGGTACTGTGGGTTGGCGTCGTTGTCTGCGCCGTCGTTGCCAGCCGCAGCGACGAACAGAATGTCGGCCGCCGCCCCCGCTTCGATCGCCTGCCGCATGGCATCGCTGGAACCGCCGCCCCCCCAACTGTTGCTCGTCACGCGAACGTTCTGGCCATAGCGGGTCCGCATCATGGTGGCGTAGTTGATCGCCTGGATCGCATCAGAGGTCGAGCCCGAGCCACTGGCACTGAGGAACTTCAGTCCCATCAACGAAACTTCCCAATTCACCCCAGCCACG
>RFVE01000576.1 GCA_009922585.1 Planctomycetia bacterium | reverse complement strand
ATAGTAGATTGTAAGTTTGCTGCTCCTTGTACATCTAATGAACTGTTTAAGTCTGCTGCTCCTGCTACTGTAATAGTAGATTGTAAGTTTGCTGCTCCTTGTACATCTAAAGTACCATCAATATCAGCATTACCTGATACATTGACTGCATTTAATTGTGCTGTTCCTTGTACTTCCATTGAATTTTGTGCTATAACTGAACCTTCTACATTTAATGAACCATCAATATCTGTTGCTCCAGATACTGTTAAAGAATCTGCTGTTACATTATGTTCAATTAATAAGTTATTATCTTCCCCTTTTATAGTAGCACCACCAACATAAATAGAACTACCAGATAAATATAAATCTCTAAATCTTGCGGTTGTTGAACCTAAATCAAAAGCTTCATTTACTTTTGGAATAATTGATCCAGAAATACCCATTGAACCATCTAATTCTAATTTGTATGTACCTGATGATGATACACCAATACCTACTGAACCATCTGCATTTACAATCATTCTTTCTTGACCTGCTGTATAAAATCTTAATTGATCATTATCATCACCTGCTGCATCTTCTGCTGTGATTTTTGTATCTTGATCTACATCTTTAACACCACCTAATGATCCCCAATTTGCACCATCATAACCTTCAAATGATACTAATTGTGAGTTATATCTGATTGCACCTGTTACTCCTGCCCCAGTTCTTTGTGAAGTATCACCAACTGGTAATACTAATGCATCAGTACCTGAAATATGTAATGATGTTGATGGAGCTGCATTATTAATACCAACTCTATCTGTTGATACATCTACAAATAATGTATCTGTATCTACAGCTAAATCACCTGAAATATTTGCAGTTGTTGTTACGTTTAATGCGTTCATTTGAACTGTACCTGCTGCTGTTAATACACCTGATTCATCTGCTAATGTTGAATCTCCAATTCTTGCTGTTCCTGAAATGTTTAAGTCATTGAATCTGTTTGTTGTTGTACCTAAATCAAATGTATTATTTAATGATGGTACTACATTACCAGAAACACCTAAGGAACCTTCTATATCTAATTTATGTGAGGATGATGATAATTTACCAATACCTACATTTGTATTATTACCTACA
>RFVE01000575.1 GCA_009922585.1 Planctomycetia bacterium | reverse complement strand
AACGGCCGCAAAGACCGTTCCGATCATAATGAAACTAGCCGCACCACAGTAAATCCGCTGGGTACCGGACACGTCGGCCCGAAAGGCCTGCCGGATACTGACAGCCACACAGAAAATCTTCACCAGCAAAAACAAGAGGAGCGGCGGTGGACCGAAGAAGATTAATTTACCCAACCCGAATTCAAACCAGAGCCCGGACCCGACGCTTGCCACAATCAAGAAATAAGTCAAACGCTGATACCCAAGAATCCAGACGGTAGTCGTGGCAATTGTTAACCATGTAACGACAAACGCTGTCGGCACAAACCGCTGGCCGTCATCAACCAGGGGCACGACGGCAATACCGATAATTTGTCCCAGAAAAATCAACAGGCCGTGCCGTTCAAGTCGCACCTGTCGTTCTCGCCGCTGAACTCCGGTTGCCCCATCACCCTGTGTCGGACGGCCAGCGTTATTCGCTCGATCTTCTGCCGTCATTGGCTTGCCTCTATCTGTTGAAGAAAATTCATCTCCTGCAGACCTGCCATCAGGATTGCTGTTCACAGGACGGCCTTGATAGAAGTATTCTGCCACCTCAGTATCGTTCGCGGTAGGAGTACCGCTTGTTGTGCTTCATCTGGTTAAACGTGTTGTCATTCAATGGCTTCTAGCCTGCTTCTCCTGCTTGATGATATTGCCAGCGTCCTCGATGACGTTTCGGTGATGACCAAGGTGGCAGCCAAGAAGACTGCTGGTGTCCTCGGCGACGACCTCGCCCTCAACGCCAAGCAAGTAACTGGCATCGAAGCCGACCGCGAACTTCCAGTTGTCTGGCGGGTGGCGGTCGGCTCGGCGATTAACAAAGCGATACTGGTTCCGGCCGCCCTGCTCTTAAACTGGCTGCTGCCGGTGGCCGTCACGCCACTGCTGATGGCCGGCGGCCTGTTCCTCTGCTTTGAAGGGGCCGAGAAACTGCTCCATCGACTGCTTCATCCAAATGAGGCCCGCGGCCACGACATGACGGTGACAGCAGCAGCGACGGCCTCAACGGCTGACCTGCTCACGCTGGAACAGACACGGATCCGGGGAGCGATTCGGACCGACTTCATTCTTTCGGCAGAGATCATCGTC
>RFVE01000574.1 GCA_009922585.1 Planctomycetia bacterium | reverse complement strand
GTTCTTGGCCGCCAGCCCCACCAGCACCAGCAGGCCGATCTGGGTGAAGATGTTGTTGTCGCTGCCGGCGATCCAGACGCCGGCGATCGCCGCCAGCAGGCACATCGGCACAATCAGAATGACCGCCAGCGGCAACAGCCAGCTTTCGTACTGGGCCGAAAGCACGAGGAACACAAAGACTGTGCCGAGCACAAACACAAAGCTTGCCGTGTTGCCGGCCAGTACCTGCTGCAGCGACAGATCGGTCCATTCATAGTCCATGCCGGGCGGCAGCAGACCGCGGCCGGTCGGCGGTGGGCTGGCCAGTGCCCCCACCAGCCCGATCGCCTCGCCCGAACTCGTGCCGGGCAGGGTGCTGCCTGACAGGTCGGCCGACGGGGCGAGGTTATAGCGGGTGACCACGGCCGGGCCACTCGTCTCCTCCACCGTCACCAGCGTGGCCAGTGGCACCATCTCGCCGCTGGCGTTTCGCACCTTGAGCTGCCCGACATCCTCGGGCAGCATCCGGAAGGGGGTATCAGCCTGGGCGGTGACCTGCCAGTTGCGGCCGAAGGCGGTGAAGTCGTTGACGTAGGCACTGCCAAGATAGACCTGCAGGGTCTGGTTGATCGCGGCGATCGAGACCCCGGCCGCCTTGGCCTTGGTCCGGTCGATGTCGATGAACAGCTGGGGCTGGTTGGCCTTGAAGGTGGAGAACAGCCCGACCAGGCCGGGCTGGGCTGCCAGCCCACCGGCGAGTTCGGCAGTCGCCTGCTCCAGCACCGCCGGCCCGTGGCCGGTGCGATCGCGGACCTGCAGCTTGAAACCGCCGGTGTTGCCCAAGCCGTCGATGGGTGGAGCATTGAAGACCACGCACTCTGCCTCCCGAATGGCGGCAAACTTCTGCCGAAGCGTCCGGGCGATGGCCACGGCCGACGTGGTCGGATCGACCACCCGGCTGGCAAAGGGCTCGAGGATGACAAACATACCTCCGGTGTTTGAGAGGCTGACGCTCGAAAGCAGTGAGTAGCCTGAGACAGCGATCGTGTGGGCGACGCCGGGCGTCTCACCGGCCAGCTGCTCCAGCCGCTTGACGACCCGGGCGGTCCGCTCCTGGCTGGCCCCCTCCGG
>RFVE01000573.1 GCA_009922585.1 Planctomycetia bacterium | reverse complement strand
TGACCACCGCTGGGTAAGCAGTGCCGACAAAAACGGCAGCCACATCACCATCGATTTCGGCACGCCGACGTCTTTCCGCTGCGTCTGGGTCATCACCGGCTGGCAGCAGGGAAGCACCGGGATTGCCTCGGAGTTCGAGGTACAGGTCGAGGAGAATGGCCGCTGGCAGGCCCTGCCGGGGGGCGTCGTCCAGGGAAACCGTGAGCACGTGCGGGAAATCCTGCTTGACGCCAGTGTGACCGCGCAGCGACTGCGAGTGGTGAGTTCCTCTCCAGATTATTTTCGCGTCTACGAAGTGGCAGTCTTTGCCGAACGACCGGCTGTCGAGGATGTCGGCGGGCTGGCAAGCTATGCAAGGCCGCGGGTCTGCCGGGAAGTCGCAACTGAGCGGGACTTGCTGAGCGTCGCCGGCACCTTCTACGAACTGCCGGCCCGGAATGCCGGGGGTGTCGCCAAGCTGCGGCCGATCGCAACGCATGATCTGGCGATCCATGATTTCTGCTCCCACAACGGCCTGCTGCTGCTCACCGGCCTCGATGCCGACACCGCGAGCGACCGCATCATTCGCAGTGCCGACGGCAAGGCAGCCGTCTGGGCCGGCGTGGTCGATGAGCTCTGGCAGCTCGGCAAGCCGCGGGGAAAGGGCGGCCCCTGGCGGCAGACTGCAGTGCAGGCAGGCGTCCCTTCCGACCCCTACCTGATGACCGGCTATGACCGGAAGCAGGTGGTCCTGTCGGCGGACACCGCAACCGAGATCACGCTCGAAGTCGATCTCGATGGCACCGGGCTCTGGGTTCCTTACCGCTCGTTCACCGTTCCGGCCGGTGAGACGGTGCAGCACACCTTTCCCGCCGGCTTCAGTGCCTACTGGGTGCGTGGCGTGAGTTCCCAAGACGCCACCGTGACGGTCAGCTTCATCTACGATTGATGAATCGAGCTGAAGGATTGCGGCGAACCACTGGAGCCACCCCGCGTGTCACCGGCCTGGGGGCCGCCTGTCGGCTGTTCCCAACTGGTGGGACGTTTGCAAAGGTGCAACTCAACGTCCTGTCCTAGCTGCTGCGTCCGTTGCTGGAAGTTTCACCGTGGGTATCGTGGGTATACTGTGGG
>RFVE01000572.1 GCA_009922585.1 Planctomycetia bacterium | reverse complement strand
ACACGCCGCTCGACAGGTTCGATGCGTCGAAGCTTACTTCGTAGGTACCGGCCGATTGGCTGGTGTTTACGAGCGTGGCGATGCGCTGGCCGGTGATGTTGTACACCTCGAGTTGCACGTCCGAGGCTTCCGGCAATGCGTAGCGGATGCTTGTACTCGGGTTGAATGGGTTCGGGTAGTTTTGGCCCAGGTCGAAGGTTTGTGGGAGGTCGCCGGCGCTGTCGATGCCGTTGCCATCATTACCATCGATCGGGCCGTTGGTAAGTTCGAACGGCAGATTCTGGCCGTTGTTGTCCACCAGTTGTGCATCGCGGATGGCCAGCAGGGGCTGCTCATTACTCTCGATGAGGATCGTGAGCGCTACACCGGAGGTTTGCAGGGGCAGTGCGCCCGCGCCACCCAATGCGCTGTTTAACGTCGCCGCATCGATTTCGATGATGGCAGTCGTGGACTCTGCTCCGTTTGATGTGGATGAACCCAGCAGGCGATGTGCCGCAAAGCCATTCTCACCGGCAAACAGATCGCCACGCTCCACGTCCAGAATTGTAGTGCCTGCAGACAGATCATCCAGACCCTCGAGCCGAACCTGCATGGCCGACACAGCCGATGTGTTGCCGCCCAGCATCACCGGAATAGCGTAGAGGGCTCGGTTACTATTGTTCTCACCCTCTACAACCACCGCTTCACCCAGCCACAATGCGATGGGTTCCATCGTTTCATTGGCGTCGTTCCCATCACGCACCCCACCATCACGTCCGGCTCCGTTATCCGAACCACCTGCTGGTGTTGAAGTCTCAGCGTTGCGGTTAATCGACAACGTATAACCTGTGGCAAAAGCTACCAGGTCGCGGAAGCTGATCTCTCCGTCATGGACCGGCAACGTGTAGTAGTTGGTCACCGTCGTGCTTCCAATGTCGTACTTCAACCGGTAGGCCGCCGAGTCGGTCGTCGTGAAGTACGCCGAGGCAAAGCCGGTCAAGTCTGCAAAGTCGACCTTCCCGTCCGGTACACCGGTCGCGCCCGTCGAACTCGTGTCGCCCGGGTAAAACTCCGCCTTGGCCGTGTCCGCCGACGTGATCGTCACACTCCCCGTCAGATCCCCATCCGGCAT
>RFVE01000571.1 GCA_009922585.1 Planctomycetia bacterium | reverse complement strand
CCGGTGGTCAGCGTGTCGTAGGTGGCGAGTCGCGCCGCGTCGTAGCCGCCGGTGGCCTGATCGATCGGAAACATGCCTGACGCATCGCCCACGCCGAGGTTCCAGCTGCCGGTGAGCCGCCAGGCGAGCCATCCGGAAGGCGTGGTGATGTGGGCCACCAGGGCAGCGATCTCAGGCCGGTTGCGGACGGTCCAGAGCCAGCGGGTGCCGGTCATTCGCTTGGGGCACTTCACGCCCAAGGCCTCAGTCAGCTCATGGCCTTCGGCCTCGTTGCGGCCATCGCACCAGAGCCTCGCTGGGGCCACAACCTCGCCGGCCTCGTCACAGAGCACCTCGCCGTGCATCTGTCCGCAGAGGCCGACTGCGAGCACCTCCATCTCAATGCCTTTGTCGGCCAGCTGCTGCCGTAGGTCGGCCATCGCGGCCTGGAGGGCGGACTCCCAATCAGCCGGACGCTGTTCGTAGCACTCGGCGGCCAGGCCTGGCACCATCTCGTAGCCGCCCTCACCAGTCGCGAGAATCGCCAGCGACTCGTCGGTAAAGATCACCGACAACCCCTGGGTGCCCAGATCGATTCCCACATAGCCGCGGTGCGTCATCACATCTCCCTGTCAGGTTCTCGCGAGGCTGGTCTGCAAAGCGGTTACTATACGTGCTGGAAGATCAAAGAATGCCCGGCCTGTTGTACGGCAGGCTGCACTGGCCACTCCCACTCTGGCCACTCTTAGCGGAAAGGATGCGTAATGCGGTTGCGAGAACGTTCACAGAGTCTCTCCGCGATGCCGACCAGGCTGCAGCGAGCCGTCGGGATGGCGGTGATGCTTTCGCTCCCGCTCGCAGGCGGTATTCGCCTGGCTGAGTCTGTTCATGCGGCCGACGCCCCCGCGGGTGTGGCGGAGGCCGTGGCGGCGGCGGTGCGGCTGGCGACAGCCGGGCCGACCGGTGGCCAGGCGGGCCTGGCGTCCGATGCCGATCTGGTGGCGGCGATGGAGCCGGCGATGCTCGTGCCCTGCCTGGCGGCCTTTGCCGAGGCGACTCCCGCAGGCGTCAACTGGCTCTCCAGCGGCCTCGACCGGGCGGTGGAGCAGCTGGGCGAGCGGGTGCCGCTTGA
>RFVE01000058.1 GCA_009922585.1 Planctomycetia bacterium | reverse complement strand
TCGTTGAGCCGGTCCCCGAGCAGCCGGCCACCAAGGAACATGGTGTACTTCCCTGCGGTACGGCCAACGATACCAATGTCAGAGTTGTAGGGCCGGGCACAGGCGTTGGGGCAGCCGGTCATCCGCAGCGTAAAGGCCTCGCTGGCCAACCCCAGCTTGGCCACCTCGGGCTCAAGCTGATCAATCAGCCCGGGCAGCACCCGCTCACTTTCGGCCACCGCCAGGCCGCAGGTCGGCAGGGCGACACAGGCCATGCTCCAGCGACGCAGTGTTGAGATCTCTTCAGAGGTTTTCACACCATGCTCGTGCAGGATCTCGGCAATTTGTTCCCGCGCACCAGCTTCGAGATCGGTAAACAGCAGGCTCTGGTGGGCGGTGATTCTGACGCCGGGTTTGAGCTCGGTGAGAATCTTCCGCAGGGCCGTCTTTAACTGAAAACCGTCACGGTCAATGATCCGGCCGTTTTCAACATTGAGGCCGTAGAAGAATTTTCCATCGCCCTGCTCAAACCAGCCGATGTGGTCGTCAAAGCCGTGCACATCAGCCTCGTGGCAGGGGGCCAGCGGCTTGCCAAAATATTCCTCAACCTTGGCCCGAAAGGCCTCGAGGCCCATGTTGTTGATGGTGTATTTCAGCCGGGCCACCTTCCGGTCGGAGCGGTTGCCGAAGTCCCGCTGCACTTTCACGATCGCTACCGCGATATCGATCACATCCTCCGGCGGGACGAAGCCCAGCCGCTTGGCCAGCGCCGGGAAGGTCTTGGCCGCACTCGGTGTCACCCCCATGCCGCCGCCAGCCAGCACGTTGTAGCCGAGGATTTTGCCGTCTTGATGCACGGCCAGCAGGCCAAGGTCATTGGCGTAGACGTCGGTGCAGTTGTCCTCTGGCAGGGCGAAGGCAGTTTTGAACTTCCGCGGCAGATAGGTGGGTCCATAGATGGGCTCCACCTCATGGCCGTTGATGCCGCCTGCCGCCAACGTCTTTTCCCCGGTCTCGTCATCAGTCAGCCAGATCTCGTGATAGGCCGTCGTCCGCGGAGCGAGGGCTTCTGCCAGCTTTTCGGCCATCACCATCATCTCGTCACGAACAGGATTGTTGCGAATTGGTGCCGGGCAGCACATCACGTTCCGCTCGACATCACCGCAGGCGGCCAACGTGGTCAGTTGGATCTCGTTGATCTTCTGAATCGTCGCCTTGAGATCACCCTTGATGATGCCGTGGTGCTGGATGCCCTGCCGGGTGGTCAGCCGCACACTACCGTTGGCGAGTTCATCGCCCAGGTCGATTTCGGCTAGCATCTGCTCGGCGGTCAGCTTGCCACCAGGAATCCGCGTGCGGACCATGAACGAGATCTGCTTCTGGCTCTTCTCCCCAGCCCTGGCCTTCTTCTTGTCGCGGTCGGCCTGCTGGTAGGTGCCGTGGTTCTTCAGCAGTTGCACACTGCCTTTGCCGAAACCGTCCGAGCCATCGACAAGTTCTTGAGGAATGTCACCGGCAAGATAGTTGCTCTCGGTCTTAAAGACCTCAACGGCACTGGGCTTTGTGGTGGTTTCGTCTGACATGGAATTCCTGAGACAAGCCGCTGCCCCCCATAGGCAAGGAGTCAGCATGGGTTCTACGCTTTTACCTACTTCCTAAGAATAGGCAATTTATCGCATTGGAGCGATACAGACCTGTCACCAACCGACAGCTGCTGAATCGTATACTTTGGGGGGGAAGAAACGCGGATTCATATCCCGAGATTCACTTCAATGAACCCAGCGCTCATTTTCATCGGTGCCGGCGCAGCCAGCCTTTTCTGGTCGGCAGCCTGCACAGCGGCTGGTGTTCGCTGCCACCGCCCCTGGCTTCGCCGGCTGCTGTTGGTGCTGGGTCTGCTCGCCCCACTGCTGACATTGCTACCGTGGCTCGTTGGTACGAGCATGCTGGCATTTCTTGCCGAGCTCGAGGTGAACTGGTTTGGGCCAGTGCTCAGCCTGTTCCTATCGGCACTGATCGGTGGCAGCTGGATTCTGAAAGCTGGCAGCGAACCCCGCGGCGGCGGTTGGGCGACAGTGCCGGCAGCAACCTGGCCGGTGGGCAGTCTCTTTGCCCTCTTTCTGTTGGCGAAGGCTGGCACGGCCGGGGCTTTGCTCATGCTCGATCGCACCGCCGTCGCTGCGGCCGGCCGGCTGCACGTCGAAGCCTCCGACTTAATGAAGGTCAACCTGCCGCCTGCAGTGACCGACAACACAAATGCAGCAGGGATTTATACGGCTGCTTTTGTCCTCCTCGACGAGGACACGGCCCTCGGGCAGGAAGATTCTCCGCTCCGAGATACCGCCGTCGATCCGACCAGCCCAGCGGTTAGCGACCTCCTTGATCGCCATGCACCAACACTCACGCTGCTCCGTGCGGCGGCTGAGCGTAATGGCTGCCGATTTCCCCGAGACTGGACCCGGCCTTCGTTCGAGATGTTGTTACCGGAACTCCAGCAACTGCGACAGGCGGGGCAACTCGTTCGGCTGGCAGCCTTACGAGCTGTGATGGAAGGCCGATTCGCTGATGCCATCCGCGATGTCGGGCTGCTTGCGCGGATCGGTCGACACGCCTCCAGTGAGCCCTTGCTGATCTCCGGACTGGTCGGTATCGCAATCGACGCAATGGCCCTCGACACCTTGGCCACCATGCTGCCGCAGCTTACCCCGAAGGATCGCCCGCTTCTCGATAACCAACTGCTGAACGAACTTCTTGTTCTCTCGCCGTCACTGACCCGGCATTTCTATGGGGAGGAAGCCTTCGGACTGCGGACCTTTGCCGCGTTGGCAGATGCCAGCTTGGGCATGGAGATTCTCGAGCTGGTGCAGTCACCAGCAAAGCAGCAGACGCCTTCGCGTTCACTGTTGTCTGGCTCACCTGCGCTGACGTTCTACCGCATCTTTTTGTTCCCCGATGACCTCGCTGGCTACCGTCACGCCATGCAAACCCAGCAGCAGCTTGCAGCCCAAGCCATGCCCTATGCAGAGAAGCAGGCACGAATTGCTGCGTTGGAATCCCAGCTCAATGAAAAACGGCCGGGCATCCTCTCAAGTGTGATTCTGCCGACACTTTCGGGAGCATTGCGGGCTGAGGCCCGCAGCCAGGCGCGACATCGTGCCGCGCAGGCCGCTGTCGCCGCCACCCGGATGCGGCTTAAGACAGGGAGTTTGCCGGAAAATCTTGCTCGTCTTGTGCCCGGTGCATTTCCGGCTCCGCCATTGGACCTGTTCACCTCTGGTCAGCCACTTCAATACCGGATGACAGATGACGCCCTGCTGATCTATTCCGTGGGCCCGAACGGCGTGGATGACGGAGGTCCTTCCGGGCCAGAAGCAGACGGTCCATCATCGAACGATGACATCGGCCTCCGGCTAGCGATTCACTGACCGTGATTTCACCCGCTTGTCAGTCAAGCTCACTGACAAAGTCTTCGAACTTGTTGTTGGCCTGCCGCGGAATCTCAGCAACCTGGTCAACAACGATCCGGTGGGGAAAGCAGAGCATGTCGGCGAAGGTCTGCTGCAGCCGGACGATCTCGTCGGGTGTCAGTGGCCGGCTGGCGACGACTTTCAGGGCAACTGTTTCAAGCGTTTGCTGCACCGCCTGCAACTGTCGGATCGGAGCAATCCCAGCCCACCGGTCTTCTGGAAAACTTGGCCAGTGCTCTGTGCCGTCCGGCAGCCGAATCATGTTGCGGCGGCGGCCGACGATACGATCGAGGACCGGAAGGCTCCGGCCGCAAGAACAGGCCTCACCAAAGGCGGCATAGTCGCCAAGTTCATAGCGAACCAGCGGCATGGCGAGGTTGTGAAGCGTCGTGATCACGACCCGGCCGATCTGGCCGGGTGGCAGCGGCTCGCCAGCTGCATCCAGAATTTCCAGCAGCAGATTCTCCGCCTGTACATGGTAGCGGCCCTCCTCACACTGAAAGGCGATCACGCCAATTTCTTCCGATGAGTAAATGTCGGCAACCCCCACACCCCAGACTTCACGGCAACGGGCCACCGTCGTAGCCGGCAGCATCTCACCAAAAGTCCTCACCTGCTGAAGCCCCGGAAGAACGACCCCTTTGGCCGCCGCCAGCCGCAGCAGCGACCGCAGGTTGGATGGGTGCGTGAGCAGATACTCGGGCGCCTCCGCCACCAGCCAGTTGAGCTGCACCGCAACGTCTTCGCGGATGTTCAGGCTCACCGCCGGGCCAGTCTGAAAAACCTGGTCCGTTGCGGCCCCCCAGCCCTGCGCCTGCCCCCGCTCGACGTTCGAGCGAATCGCGGCCAGTTTGCCGTTGAAGTCACGGCCTTGCCAGAGATGCTCCCGCAGCGTCAGCACCCGCCAGAAGAGCCTCGTCAGGTCGGTCTGCAGATACTTTACCGGCATGCCGGTGGAGCCTGACGTCTGTCCCTGATGGATACCACCGTGGCGGTTGCCAATGCCCTGATTGAACAGCAGCGGCCCAAGCTGCTGCACCACTGCCCGAGTGAGGAGTGGAAGCTGTCCCTCCGGCTCCAGACAGAGGGGGGCATCACGGTAACCTGCAGCCGTCACTGATTCAGCGGGGGATCCTGCACTCGCACGAACACTTACTGCGAAAGGAAACACGGAAATCCAACGCGGCTCGCGATGCATCCAATTCTTTATTCTCCGAAAAGAACCGCCACCGGCAATGCATTCCCAAAAATCTCAACGTCTCGAAAAGTCCAGACAACTTGTTTTGCTGGTGTGACCTCGATGATCTGAGGATTTTCTGGCCCAGCATGGCAGTTGACCAGCAGGGTGTTGCCATTTGCCAGCCGCCGCACCTGGGTCACCCAGGCAAGGGTGATGCCAGGAAGATCATGTTGGTCAATTTTCCAGACAAGTTCCTTTGCTGGCGTCACTTCCAGCACGCTGTGGCCGTTGCCGGTGCCGATCAGGGTGTTGCCGTTTTCAAGCCGTACTGCCGAATAGACCTGGTCACCAAACGCTTCAGGACCGTGGCCACCCTTACGGGCCTTCCCAAAGAGCGGCACATCATACTCCCAGATGAGCTTCCCAGTCACGTCGTACTCCCGCACGACCCCATCCTTTTCATGGGCGACAAGATAGGTGCCGCCAGCAGTCTTACGGGCATTTCGGGTGTCCGAGTGGACCGACGGGGTGTCGACCTGCAGGCTGAATTGGTGCGTGATGTTTCCCCCACGATCGACCTCAATGATGCGGGCCGGTCCCGATTCGACAATCATCGTGATGCCATCGGCCAAGCGCTGAAAGGCATGGACTTCGACCGGACGATTGGCGTTGCCGTTCGACTTCGCATCGTACTCCCAGACCGGCCTGCGGTCGGCGTCGAGTTCAATGATCCGGGTCCAGCCGTCCTGATAAAGCAGATGCCCGTCTGGCAGCAGATGCAAATCATGAATCGGCCCGCAGGGAATTTTCCATTCCACTTGCCCATCAGCAGCAATTGCCGCAAGTGTCCGTCGTGAACTGTCAGCAGCAATCAGCTGACGCCCCAGGACGTTGCCAGGGCCAACCCCGGCAGCCTGCATCGCCTGCCGGCCGAGGGCGGGACCGTTGTCAGCCGGCAGTTGCTCATGCCAGGCGACAACCTCTGCTGCAAGCGTTGCTGCCCGCTCCGGATCGATTTCAGCCAGATTCTGAGTCTCGCCGGGATCGTTGGCGAGATCAAATAATTGCCGATTCCCACCGTCATAGTCACACAGCACCTTGTAATTGCCTCGCCGAAGAGCCAGATCGGGAAGCACTGTCTTCCCCAGCGGTCGCCACAATTTGCGGTCAGGCGGTCGCCTCCAGCAGATGCTGTCAGGATGGCCTGCCGGTCGTCTTCCAAGCAGGGCAGGTGAAACATCGAAGCCATCCAACGCGATGCCCTTGGGAACAACCACACCCGCAACCGCCAGCAGCGACGGGACAAGATCGAAGGCCGCAAAAACTGATGCTTGATCACTGGATCCTGCAGCTTCCGGGCTTACCAAACCCGGCCCCCAGACTATGAGTGGTGAGCGGATGCCACCCTCATAGAGCGTCGTCTTGGCTCCGCGGAATACCCCCGCCGACCCAACTCCGGGCTCCGGGCCATTGTCGGAACAGACAAGCAGCAGCGTATTGTCGCGCAGTGCCGGCGTTGACCTGAGGAGTTCAAAAAGCGGCGCAAGCTGCCCGTCCATCGCCTCCAGGACCGCCCGAAACTTTCCCTCACGATCGTCCCGCCACTGATCGACAGGCGGCCAGTAGGGTGCGTGAACATCATCGGGCCAGAGGTTCACATAAAATGGAGTGCCTGCCTCAGCCGCCTCGCGGATGAAACTGCTCGCCGCCTCCGTGAAACCCCCGGTGATCCGCGACCGCTGCATCCAGGTTGCAGGACCGGTGAGCCGCTCGGCATCCTGCCAGATGCGGCCCTGTTTCCCATCGGGTGTTGTGGTCAGCGGCAGCAGCTTCGGCCCCATTCCCTCAAAATTCGTCAGTGACTCATCGAAGCCATAGTCTGTGATCGGCGGGGCATCAGCGACATCCCGCTGCCCGCCCATGTGCCACTTGCCGAAGTGACCGGTGCGATAGCCTGCCTGTTTCAGAAACCTGGCAAGTGTAGGAGCGGCCGGATCGAGCCACTGAGCAATCCCCCGCTTCTCATTCTCATTCCGATGAGCCAGGTATGAGCCGACTTTCCAACGCTGGGGATAGTGCCCGGTTGTCAACGCCACCCGCGACGGCGAGCAGATTGGCGAATTCACATAAAACTGCGTAAACCGAATGCCTTCCGCGGCCAGTCTGTCGATTGCCGGTGTCTTCGCCCGTTTGTTTCCAAAGCAGGAAAAATCACCCCAGCCAAGATCGTCGATGAAGACCGTGACGATGTTCGGCTGCTGAGCCATCACCTGCGCGTGGACAGTAGCCCAGCAGACCAGGCCAGCGAACGTAGCGGCCAGCAGGCGTCTTTGAAGTTGTTGTCTCTGCATTTGCACCCCCGTTAAATCGCTGCCGCCTTGCGCCAGAAGGCTCTTTTATGTGACCTAACGCCTCACAGGCTGCGGATAGCCTTCCAGAATTGTCTTCAGCTTGGCAACAACCTGAGGCCTCGAGACCGCCACATTCTCTCGCTCGAGAAAATCGTCTTGATAGTCATAGAGCTCGTAGTCCGCTGTTTCTGCAGGAGCACCAATGCCTCGCCACTCGACCAGCCGGTACCGCTGCGTCCGAATAGCTCGACCAAGTTTGCGTTTGGGATAGACGTGATAGGCATGGTCGCGAAGACGGGCGGTCGGGTCTTTCAACACCGGAACAAGGCTGATGCCATCAAGGGGTTGTGGCAGCACCGGCGGCGGAAGCCCGGTGATCTCGGCAAGCGTTGGGAAAAGGTCAACGCTTTCTGCCAACTGAAGGGTGGCTGAACCAGGAGGGGTGACACCGGGGGCAACGATAAGAATCGGAATCCGCGTTGCCTGCTCATAGTTCGTATGTTTCGTCCAGATGCCGAGGTCACCGAGATGAAATCCGTGATCACCCCAGAGCACCACAATCGTCTTCTCGGCGAGGCCTGTCTCCTCAAGAGCATGGAGCAGCCGGCCAATCTGCGCATCAACAAAACTCGTACTGGCGTAATAGCCGTGAACGAGCGTTCGCTTGAGCTGATCTGAAAATTTCTCCTGAGGATCAGTTGGCACAGGCTTGTAATTGGTGATCTCTCCACCCCGTTTACCGGCAATCACCGGGGCCCCGGCCGGCAGCTCTTCGACCGTCGGCAGGGGAACGTCCTCCGGGCGGTAGAGCTCCCAGTATCGCTTCGGAGCGCTGAAGGGGAGGTGTGGTCGTACAAAACCAACCGTGATGAAAAATGGCGTGCCTTTGGCTTCGCAACGCTGCTTTGCCGCTCGCAGCCGGCGAATCGCCTCATTGGCAACGCGACCATCTGCGTATTGGGAATCCGCAACATCAGGTGCCTCGACGGCGGCACCACGGGGCAACGAATGAATCGCTCCGAGTCGCTGATTTGTAAAGTAGGCAACTTCTCGGGTGAGCTGTCCACCATCGGTGCTTCGAGGGTCAAGGTATTCGATCACTTTGTCATGAAAATGGGGGACGTCGAATGACTGGGGGTCGCCTTCGTTCCCATGTCCAATGTGAAAGACCTTTCCGAGTGACTCGGTACGATAGCCATGCCGCGAAAAAAACTGCGGCATCGTCACTGCCGCAGGGAGGCGTTGCCGAAGCTGACTCCCCAGCCCGTAGAGTCCCGTCGAGGTTGAGTGGGAGCCGAGCATCAGGGTGAACCGTGACGGCGCGCAGACAGCCTGATTGCAGTAGGCCCTGTCGAACCGCATCCCCCTGGCGGCAAGCCGGTCAATATGCGGCGTTTTCGCAAAGCTGTCGCCATAACAGCCCAGGGCAGGCTTGAGGTCATCCACCAGAATCAGGAGCACATTTGGCCGGTCGGCGGCGGCGACCGGTACTGCCTGGAAACCACTGTTGAAAAAAGCTGCCCAGACCAACAGCCACTGCCGATGCGGCCTGAATGCGTGCAGGCATTTCAGCAGCCAGGCGGCACCAGAAAATGGCCCGCGACGACAGTTTTCAGCCGCCACGCCACGTGCATCTACTGTCACGCGAGCAATTCCCTGATCGGTTCAACATGCTCGACGCCAACCAGCTTCTGATCGAGCCCGCCGAAGAAATAGCTGAGCCGATTCGGATCAAGCCCCAGCAGATGCAGCACTGTGGCATGCAGGCTCTTCACATGGAAGCCAGCCTTGTCTTTGTTGCCATGGCCGGGGCCGGGCGCGATGGCGGCCGAGCCGAGTTCGTCGGTCTCCCCAATGCTCACCCCGCCCTTCACCCCACCACCGGCCATCCACATGGTGAAGCCAAACGAATTGTGGTCCCGACCAGTGCCCTTGGCATATTCGGCCGTCGGCTGGCGGCCGAACTCGCCTCCCCAGATCACCAGCGTCTCGTCGAGCAGTCCCGACCGCTTCAGGTCGGTCAGCAGGCCGGCAATCGGTCGATCGGTATTGCCGGCGTGGAACTCATGGTTTTTCACCAGATCACCATGGGCGTCCCAGTTGTCGTCATTGTGGGCTCCACCGGAATAAACCTGAATGAACCGGACTCCCCGCTCAGCCAGCCGCCGGGCCAGCAGACACTGCCGGCCAAAGTGGGCGGTGCGATCCTGATCAAGCCCGTAGAGCTGTTTGGTTTCGGCAGTCTCCTGGGAGAGGTCGACCGCCTCGGGAGCATGCTCCTGCATCCGCCAAGCGAGCTCGTAGGAGGCGATCCGGGCAGCCAGTTCAGAATTGTCGCCCCGCGGCAAAAGGTGGGCGGTGTTTGCGTCCCGCAGCGAATCGAGCAGGGCTCGCTGGGCTGCCAGCGGCATGTCGTCCGGCGGGGCAAGGTTCAGAATCGGGTCCCCCTGGCTGCGGAGCAGCGTCGCCTGATAAGTGGCCGGCATATAGCCGCTCGACCAATTCTTCGCCCCTGAAATCGGCCCACCCTTCTTATCCAGCATGACCACGAAGCCGGGCAGGTTTTCATTCACACTTCCGAGGCCATAGTTGACCCACGAGCCAAGGCAGGGCGACCCGGAGAGAATCTTGCCCGAGTTCATCTGAAGCATCGCCGATCCATGTATCGGCGAGTCGGCCGTCATCGAATGGATGAAGGCGATGTCGTCAACATGTTGGCCGATGTTTGGAAACAGGTCGCTGACCCACTTGCCGCACTGGCCGTACTGTTTGAACTTCCACTTGGGGCCGACCGCCCGGCTCTCACTGCGTTCGCCACCACGGCCTTTCGTTTTTACCTTGATGATCTTGCCGTCAAGCGGATAGAGCGCGGGCTTGTAGTCGAAGGTGTCGACATGACTCGGCCCACCGTACATGAAGAGAAAGATCACCCGCTTCGCCTTCGGCGCAAACATCGGTGGCTTGGCGGCGAGCGGATTGGCAAGGGCCGTCACGCCATCGGCCGCCCGGCTTTGTCGGGCGAAGAAACCGCCGTCAAGCAGGCCCGACAGGGCCAGCCCCGTGAACGACGCACCCGCTTCCCAGAAGAACTCCCGACGGGTTCGGCGGCAGAAGGTACCGTGAGGCTGGTTGCTCTGTGGATTCATTGTGGCAGTCCCCATCCTTTCCGAAGCCTAATCAAGGTAGGCAAACTCGTTGAGGTTCAACAGCAGCAGGCAATAGAGTTCCAACGCCCGGCCAGGGCTGATGCCCTCGGTGCTTTCCAGCTTGTCGATCAGGGCAAGCCCCCGGCTGATCTCATCGTCAGTCGCCTCGCGGACGAGGGCAATTTCAATGGCCCGTTGCACGCAGGCACGCACGTCAGCCGCGTCGGGACCGCCGGCTTCGCGCGTCACTCGCTCGGCAAAGACCCGGGCCTGCTGCTGGATAAACTCTCCGTTCATCATGCCCAAAGCCTGCGTTGGCTGCGTCGTGACAAACCGCACCGGACAGCTGGTGTCAGTGTCGGCTAAATCAAAGTCAGCCAGCAGCGGCGTCAGCAGCGACCGCTTCACATGGATATAGATGCTGCGGCGGGCCTGTTCGGCCGGCGGCGTATTGCCCCAGCCAGCTTACCCGGCCCGAACATTGTGGTGTTGAAGGCTCCGCTGGCCACGTGGATCGAGTCACGGAGTTCCTCGGCCGACAGCCGCCGCATATCAAACCGCCAGAGGGCGTCATTGAGTGGATCAGCCGCGAGCGCAGCTGGTTCAGCTCTTGAGCTGGCCCGATAGGCTGCCGACAGCAGGATCGCCTTATGCAGGGCCTTCAGACGCCAGCCACCCGCAATCAGCTCCGCCGCCAGCCAGTCGAGCAGCTGCGGGTGGGTCGGCGGGTCACCGGCAAAGCCAAAGTTACTGGGGCTGCGCACCAGCCCCCGGCCGAAGTGATGCTGCCAGATGCGGTTGGCGATCACCCGGGGGGTGAGGGGGTTTTCGGGCGAAGCAATCCAGCGGGCCAGGGCGAGCCGGCGGCCGGTCGAACGGCCATCGCCTGGGGGCATGATCCGCGGAGCGGGCGGCTTCAGCACCCCGGGAAAAGCAGGCTCAACGAGGGTTTCGGGCGAAGTCTCAGCATGCGGGTTGCCACGATAGAACACGTGGGTCGGCGGGGCCTCAGCGCCATGTTCGCTGATCACGAGGGCCTTCGGCGTGTCGGCCGTCTCCCGCTTCAGCCGGCTCACTTTTTCTTTCCAGGCCTTGAGGTCCTGCTTGGTGAGTGTCTGACCGGTGGTGGCCACAATGTCATCAAGCTGGTCGTAGCGGTGCTGCAGCCGGTCGGCCGGCTCGTCATCCCAAAGCCCCAGCCGGTAATAGCCGGTTGCAATCAGGCTGTCGGCGGTCGGCTCGGGCAGTTCATCACCGGCAAGCTGCTCAATCACGAACTGGTCATAGGGCTTGTCGTCGTTGAAGGCCCGGATCACATAGTCGCGATACCGCCAGGCGTGCGGCTTGTTGCCGTCCCGCTCAAAGCTGTTGGTGTCGGCATAGCGAACCAGATCGAGCCAGTGCCGGGCCCACTGCTCACCGTAGTGGGGCGAGTCAAGCAGCCGGTCGACCACCCGTTCCCAGGCAGTGGGCGAGGAGTCTGCGAGAAATTCTGCCAGGTCCTGCTCCGACGGCGGTAGCCCGGTCAGGTCGTAGGTCACCCGCCGCAAGAGTGTGCGGCGGTCGGCCTCAGGTGGAAGAGGGAGGCCACGCTCAGCGAGACCCTGCTGGATGAAAGCGTCAATCGGTGAAGCGTTCCCGGCAACCTCCGGGACATCGGGCCGACTGAGTGGCCGAAAGGCCCAGTGTTCATCCCAGACAGCACCGGCCTCAATCCACCGCTGGATCGCGGCCACCTCCTCTGTCGAAAGCCGCTCACCCTCCGGCGGCATCTGCGAATCAGGGTCGGTTGAGCGGATCCGGGCGACGATCTCGCTGGCCGCCAGATCGCCCGGAACAATCGCCCGCCGCCCGCTATCGAGTTCCCGAGTGGCAGCCGCAGGATCGTCGAACCGCAGACCCGCCTCCTGGGTGTCAGGCCCGTGACAGGCAAAGCAGCGTTTGGCAAGTAACGGCTGAATGTCACGAGAGAAGTCGTTTGGCGCGGCCACAATGGCAACTGCTGGAAGCCCAGCAGCGACTGCCGTCAGACCACGGAAGAACAACGCCGAAAAGCTGTGCATCACAGCACCTCCTGAGTTCACCATTTCGATTCTAAACGACCCTTACAAAAAAGCCATTCCGCTCCTACAATCACGTTTATGGCGAAAATCCCGGAGGCCGCAGAACGGCCCGAACGAATCGAATCGGGTCTGCTCCGGCGGATCAACGAGCGGCGGCTCTTTGAGACGCTCCAGCAGCACGGGCCGGCCTCGCGGGCTTCGCTGACCAGACTTTCGGGCCTGACCGCCCCGACGGTTTCTAAAGCGATCGAATCCCTACTGTCTCGGGGCTTCGTCGAAGAAACCGATCCGACCGAACAAACAATCGGGCGACCCGGCAAACTGATCCGGTTAGCCACCGAGTCGGCGGTCGTCCTCGGCGTTGTGATTGACGTCGAGAATTGTTCGGTAACAGCAACTGGTCTCGATGGCAGGGTGGCCGAACCCCATACCAGCCGATTTGCAACGCCGACAGACTATCTTGACCTGCTCGATGCAATCGAGGCGTCTGGGCGGGCGTTGGTGGGAGAATCGCTTGATCGTCTCCAGGGCGTTGGCGTCAGCGTACCGGGACTGGTCAATGACCGGCTGGGGGAAATCGTCTTCTCACCAAATCTCCATCTGCTCGATAAACGCAACCCCGCCCGCGACCTGGCTGACCGACTGGGTTGCGAGTGTCTGCTGCTGCAGGAGAGTTACGCCCTCTGCCTGGGTGAACGGCTGCACGGGGCCGCGCGGGCACTGGACGACTTCGCCCTGCTCGATGTCGAGGCCGGCCTCGGCCTTGGGGTGATGAGCGGCGGTCGGCTCCTGGCCGGCCACAGTGGAATGGCCGGCGAGCTTGGCCACATCACTGTCGCCCCCGACGGTATGCGGTGCGGCTGCGGCAATCGCGGCTGCCTCGAGACGCTGGCGACCGACGCCGCCCTAGCCCGAATGCTTGCCGAGGCGGTGGGCCAGCCGGTCGATCTTGCGGCAGCTGCTACGCTGCTGACAGAACGGCCGGCCGACTTTCAGCATGAAATTCGTACCGTCACCGAACACCTGGCCATTGCAATCGCCGCAGTCATCAACATCTTCAACCCTACCGCCCTGTTCGTGCATGGCCGATTGCTGGCTGGCCATCCGGAACGGTTTGAGCGGGTACTCGACCGGGTGAAGCAGCGGACGCTCACAGCCTCGCTAGCCGACTGTGCAATCCATGCGACACGATCGAGCAAGCGTCAGGGAGCGGTCGCCGGTATCATCCATCACCTCACGAACGCCTGGGCGCCGTCGCTCGGCTAAGCCTCTCTCCCCTCGCTCTTTCAGACCCAATGCCAACGCCGCCATTTTCACTCACCGATCGGGTTGCCCTGGTCACCGGCTCCTCAACAGGCCTCGGCAAGGCAACTGCTGCCTGCCTCGGCAAGGCGGGTGCCAAAGTTGCCGTCAACTATGCCAACAACAAGGCTCGGGCCGATGCGGCTTTGGCCGAACTGCATGAGGCCGGGACCACGGCTGAATTGTTTCGGGCCGATGTCACCGATGAAGCCGAGGTCGACCAGATGGTGACGGCAGTTGAGCACTCGCTCGGCCCAGTTGACATCGTCGTGCTCAACGCCACGCCGGCCCAGCCACAGAAGCCAATCGAGGAGTACGACTGGGCTTTCTACCAGCAGATGCTCGACTTCTTCGTGAAAAGTCCCTACCTACTGGCGCGGCGGCTGTTGCCGGGCATGAAGGCCCGCCGCCACGGCCGGCTGATCAACATCACCAGCGAGGTCTTTTTGTTGGGCGTCTCTCCCTTTTCGGCCTACGTCGCCGCCAAGGGGGGCCAGACCGGCTGGTCGCGAAGCATGGCCCATGAACTCGCTCCGGACGGTATCACGGTCAACATGATCGCCCCGGGCTGGATTCCGGTCGAGCGGCACGAGAACGACCCGCAGGAAGACAAGGATGCCTACTTGGCGAGCATTCCGATGGGCCGCTGGGGCACGCCTGAGGATGTCGGCT
>RFVE01000570.1 GCA_009922585.1 Planctomycetia bacterium | reverse complement strand
GATGACCAGACCATCGTAATCGCCGACGTTGGTGATGCCCTGTTTGCCTCGAGTGAGCTCGTCATCCGTGGCCAGACTGAGTTTCTCTCACCTGCCTACTACACCTCGATGGGGTTTGCCGTCCCGGCAGCCCTGGGTGCCAGGATGGCCCGTCCCGAGCTCAAGGTGGTGGCGTTGGTGGGCGATGGTGCCTTCCAGATGACCGGCATGGAACTGTCAACACTCGTCAAGCACCAGTTGCCCGTCACGGTAATCGTGCTCGACAACGGTGGCTACGGCACCGAGCGATTGATCCACGAAGGTGGTTTCAATGACATCAACCCCTGGCAGTATCAGCTGTTGCCGCAGGTGCTGGGTGGAGGTGTCGGATACGAGGTGCGGACTGAGGGGGAGTTTGATGCAGCAATCTCCCGGGCCCTGGCTGATGCCGCCGGCCTGAGCCTGATTCGCGTCCACATCGGCCCGGAGGATCACAGCCTCACGCTCGACCGGCTCGGTGCGGGGCTGGCAAAAATTGTTCGATCCTGAACGGTTTAGTTGGAACCCGACTCGAGGGTGGCAGCCCTGATGGCAGTGCTTGAAACGTCCATGCGGAATTCTCGCTCGGAGACGAAGTAGGTCACTTCCTTGAGCTTCTGAGGCACGTCGGCCTGCGCAGGGCTGTGGAACTCGCCATCCTGTTCGCGGCCGAAGACGATCAGCCCGCGGGTTTTCCGGCAGATCGTACGGATCGCAGCATCGGCCTGCTTCTGCGAGCCACCGTAGTAGCGGGGGTCGGCCAGCCGCAGGTAGGTGTCGGCCCCCATCACAAAGGTCGACTGGGGAAACAGTTCGATCTTCTCCACAAAGGTGGCGGCGCGGGACAGCCAGAGAGGCCGCCCATCGAACTGGGCCGCTCGCCGGGAGATTTCGATGTAGTCAAGCATCGGCTTCTCTACGTTGGACACCGACAATTCCCACTCGACGGGGCGTTCGGCGATCTCCTCGGCAATCCGGGCCATGGCCAGATGGCCTTCGTGAAGCGGGGCGAATGAGCCGCTAAACAGCAGCCGTCCGGTCACCTGATGCCGCGGTTCACCGCCGGGCAGGATGACCTCAGTCTTGTCACCAT
>RFVE01000569.1 GCA_009922585.1 Planctomycetia bacterium | reverse complement strand
GGCTCGGCTGAAATCATGGTCCGGGGTAAGGGGCATGATCGATCACTGCCAGCAGGTTCGTCCGGCACCTATCTCTGTCTGGGTCCGGGCTGGTCGAGCTGTGCCAACACGCCGTTTCGTCGCCACAAGACCTGGGTGCACGAAGGGGGCATTGCCACCAGCTGGATCGCCCATTGGCCCAAAGGCATTGCGTCACGAAGAGCGCTGCGGGAGCAGCCGGTACATGTGATTGACATTGTGCCAACGGTGCTGGACCTCGCTGGTATCGAACCGGCTGCCGAACATGACGGCCAGCCGGTGCCGCCGCTGCAGGGCCGCAGCTTTGCGAAGTGCCTCAGCAATCCGGTCGCGCCGCCACCACACGAAACCCTCTGGTGGTGCCATGATGGCCACCGCGCCGTGCGGCAGGGTGACTGGAAACTGGTCGCCGCCAAGGGTGAGCCCTGGGAGCTTTACGACCTCTCACGCGATCGGACGGAACGGCAGAATCTCGCGGCAGCACAGCCGCAGCGGGTACGGCAACTGGAACAGTCCTGGCAGGCAGTTGCAGCGGAAAACCTGCGGCTCGCCGGCCTTGATGGAAAGCTCAACCCACCGGCAAAACGTCAGCAGCAGCAAAAGCCGAAACCGTCCAAGTCGGCCGCCCAGCCCAAACCAGCGGGCCAACCGAAGCTGCGGGTCGCCAAACCAGCCGAGCAGGCCGTTGGGCAGCAACGCCCCAACGTCGTGATCATCTTCACTGACGACATGGGCTATGCCGATCCGGCCTGCTACGGCGGCCGCTTCGCCTCGACACCCAACATCGACCGGCTCGCCCGCGAGGGCATCCGCTTCACCGACTTTCATGTCGCCCAGCCAGTCTGCTCGGCCTCGCGGGCGGCTCTGCTGACAGGCTGCTATCCAAACCGGATCGGTATTCACGGGGCGCTCGGGCCGCGGAACAGCCATGGCATTTCAGCCGACGAGACGACGCTGGCTGAACTGCTCGGAGCCCGCGGCTATCGCACCGGCATGGTGGGCAAGTGGCATCTGGGCCACCATCCGCAGTTTCTGCCAACCCGGCACGGCTTCGATGAGTACTTCGGCCTGCCCTACTCCAACGACATGTGGCCCTACCA
>RFVE01000568.1 GCA_009922585.1 Planctomycetia bacterium | reverse complement strand
CGAACCTCGTGCAGCACCATCTGGTAGGTCCGCTTTTCCGGGGCAATCACGACCGGCCGAAAGCCTGCCTCTTGAAGCCGGTAGAACGGGTAGAGCGTATCGACGGTTTCGGTGGCATCACCGACCACGATCAGCACACCGGGACGATCATCGTGGGCGTTGGGCATCTGACTTCTTGTGGGTTGTCTTGAGGCGAACGGCAGGAGATTCTGCGAAGAATTGTCGAAGGCAGGTTTTTTTAACGAACAACACCACCGTACTTGCGGCAATCGGGCAAGACATTCAGATTTTTCCAGCCGAGGCAGCAGATTTCGCGGCTCAACGCCATCTCCTCAGCTATGCTGCGGCGAATGTCTGCAGCCCGCAGATTATGGATGGAACCGGTGGAGGGAGGCTGGAACATGAACGCGTTGGCAGGTTTCGTGATCGCTCTGGCATGTGTCTTGGGCGCAGCTGGTCCCGCTGCTGCAGTTGAGGTGTTGATCGGGAGCCGGCAGGGCCGAACGGGCAAGCAGCCCTCGGCGGCGATCGTCAACGAACCGTTCGCGATCGACTTTGATGGCGACGGCCGGCTCTTCGGCGTTGAATTCACCCGTGGCAACCGGGTCTTCCGCTTGGTCAGGCCAGTGGTGGCCGCCGCCCCGAGCCCACTCGCCGTCGAGTTTGTGGCGGGGATTTTTCATCAGAGCAGCAGTAAGACTCTCCCGCTGGCAGCCGGGCCGGCAGTGGCTGCCACTGACGCCCGCTTGAACGGCATGCATGACCTCGCCATCGCTGCTACCGACGCGATCTATCTGGCCGACACCTTCAATCATCAGATCAAACGGCTCGACCCGCAGGCTGGCACGGTGACAACCGTCGCCGGCACCGGTGTTGCGGGTTTCTCCGGTGACGGTGGTCCTGCCACGAATGCTCAGTTCGATCAGCCATACTGTGGCTCGCTTTCACCCGACGGCACCCGGCTGTTGATTGCCGACATCAAGAACCATCGGCTGCGGGCAATCGACCTCAAAGACGGCACGGTCACGACGCTGGCCGGGAACGGCATGAAGGGCAGTCCGATTGATGGGGCCAAGGCGGTCGAGTCACCACTGGCCGGGCCGCGGGCAGTCTGTGAGGCT
>RFVE01000567.1 GCA_009922585.1 Planctomycetia bacterium | reverse complement strand
TCGCTGACTTTCTTGCCACCCAGGATGGCGACGAACGGTCGCTTTGGCTGACCGACAGCCTCCGAAAGATATTTAATTTCCTTGTCAACCAGAAAGCCGACCGCCGTTGGCTTGCCGGTCTCTTTTAAAGCCTTTGGCACGCCATACATGCTCGCTTCGGTCCGGTGGCAGGTACCGAAGGCGTCGTTGACGTAGGCATCGGCAAGACTAGCTAGGCCCGCGATATAGTCAGCGTCATCCCCCTTCTTCTCCCCCGGGTTGAACCGCACATTCTCCAGCACCAGTACTCCGCCAGCCGCCAAGGCAGCCGCCTTGGTCGCTGAATCGGGCCCACCTGTATCAGTGGCAAGGCCAACCGGCTGACCCAGCAGTTCGGCGAGTCGGGCGGCGACCGGTGCCAGCGACAGGGCCGGGTCAACTGCTCCCTTGGGCCGGCCAAGATGGCTCATCAGTACCGCCTTGCCACCACGGTCAATGATCGACTTGATCGTCGGCAGGGCCATGCGAATCCGCCGGTCGTCAGTAATCGCCCCGGACTCATCCTGAGGCACATTGAAATCGACGCGGACGAGAACGGTTTTGCCGGCGGGATCAAGATCGGCGATCGACTGCTTGGCCATGGGGTGTAGCTCCTGCGGGAAAGTGGACGGCGTTGGAGGACGCTGACCAGTATTTCACAACAGCAAACAACAGCCCGCAAGGCTCTGATCTGGCCACCGCCGCTGCGGACAGAAAACGCAACGCCGCATACTCTCACCGGAAAGGACGTACAGCTGTGCCCGGCATCAGTCAGCTGCCGGGCCTCGTCCGTAGACTTTCACATTCGCAAAGTTGTTCATGTCATCAAAAGAGCCAATGCCAACCTGCCCAGCGGTAAAGGTTCGGTCGGTCGCCTCCATCAGTGGACGGTCCATGTCGTCAAAATAGACCGCAATCCGACCGCTTTGAGCATCTCGCTCAAGCTTTACCACATGCCAATCATCATCCCAGGGCACAGGCCTGGTGTTTTCGGTGAGCGGCCGCCGTGGGGCTCCATCGACGATCATGATCTGGCCGCTGTTAGGGTCGGGCCTGGCCCCAAGGTGGACGTAGTAGAAATGCTCAGCGTCACGGTAGTTGAAGAACACGCAGCA
>RFVE01000566.1 GCA_009922585.1 Planctomycetia bacterium | reverse complement strand
GGCGTGGTGCCCAACCTGTTGCTGACCGGTGCCGGCTCACCGACCGGCATCTGCGTCTACGAGGGCAGCCTGCTGCCCAAGCAGTACCGCGGTCAGCTGCTCCACTGTGACGCCGGCCCCAACATCGTCCGGGCCTACCTGACCCAGCCGGCCGGCGCGGGCTTTACGGCTGACGCCGAGCCAATCATCGACGGCTCGGCTGACCGCTGGTTTCGGCCCAGCGACGTCTGCGTCGCCCCGGACGGGTCGCTGCTGGTAGCCGACTGGTATGACCCCGGCGTGGGCGGCCACGGCATGGCCGACACCGAGAAGGGCCGGATCTATCGGCTTGCTCCAGCTGGCAGCCGCTGGTCGGTGCCACCGGTCAATTTGAAAACAGTCGCCGGTGCGGTGGCGGCGCTTGCCAGCCCCAATCTCAGCACCCGGGCGACAGCCCTTGAACGGCTCCAGGCCGATCCCGAGGCCGCCCAGCCGCTGCTGGCAGCCGCCTACACCGCGGCGGAAGAGCCCCGCTTGAAGGCCCGGCTCGCCTGGGCGTGGGGCATGCTGCCAGGGCAGGCTGAGACCGTCATCGACCTGCTGGCCGGCGCTCAGGATGACAGGCTGCGGGTGGTCGCCATTCGGATGTGCCGGCTGGTGCAGGGTGACACGCTCGATCTGGTGGAGCGTGCCTGCGACGACAAGTCAGCTGCCGTCCGCCGGGCTGCAGCTATCGCCCTGCACAAACTCGAGGAACCGCAAGCCGACCAGCTCTGGGCCCGGCTGGCCGTCCAGCACACCGCCGGCGATCGATTCGAGACCGAGGCCCTCGGCATTGGAGCCGACGGGTACTGGAACAGCCGACTGGCTGCCTGGCAGGCCGCGGCCGGAGAAGGGTGGCGGTCCCCAGCCGGCCGCGAGATCGTCTGGCGGAGTCGGGCCGAAGCCACGGCCGGCCTGCTCTGCGACCTGCTGGCTGACCCGGCCATCAGCACCGGCGAGTCACTCGGCCTGCTGCGGAGCCTCGACTTTCAGCCGGCTGCGGCGATGGAGGCAGCAGTCGCCAAGCTGCTGCCAAACTACACAGGCTCGGCTGAGCGGCTGCCGGTGGTGCTGCCTGAGTTGGTACTGCGGGTGGGCGAGGCCGACCGCACGGATGAG
>RFVE01000565.1 GCA_009922585.1 Planctomycetia bacterium | reverse complement strand
TCGGCCAGAATCAGTGGAGTGCCAGCCTCGAGCCAGTCGACACCTGCTCGTAGAGCAATTTCTGCGGTGGCGAGGGCTTCGTTGATATCGGTCAAGTCGAGTGAAATCTGGACGATTGGTTTCATGACGGCAGCATGGCGAAAGCCGGTTCGGTGTTCTGGAGTCAAAGCGACATCGGCTATGCTACTGCGATGTCGGCATGACAACGAGTGTCATGCCATGGACAACGTACACTTTCTGCACCATGAACGCCCGACCGACGAGTCACCCGCGAATGGTTGCCATTGGCGAGACCCTTTGGGATCTCTTCCCTGACGCAGCGGTCTGGGGACGCCAGCTATGTGTTCGCGGCGGACACCGCCTGGGACCAGCTTGTCTGGCAGCCCGATCTGCAAGCCCTCGCCACAACAGTTGCGGCCGTCTGTTTTGGCACGCTTGGTCAGCGGTCGCGGCGGTCACGGGAGACCATCCGCAGGTTCCTCTCCACCGCCCAGCAGGCCATTAAGGTGTTCGATGTCAACCTGCGGCAGCAGTTTTACTCAGACGAGGTCATCCGCGATTCACTCGGGCTGGCGACCGTGCTGAAGCTCAATGACGAGGAACTACCGGTGGTGGCGACAGCCTGTGGGCTAGCAAGTGTCGATCCAGTCGCGGTGGCTGAAGGCTTGATGGCGGCCTACGGCCTGCAACTGGTAGCGGTCACCAGGGGGGCGGCCGGGTCACTGCTGGTCGACCGCGAGCAGCGATCAGAACGGGCGGCCGAGCCTACTTCTGTCGTCGACACCGTCGGTGCCGGCGATGCCTTCACGGCGGCAGTGATTGTGGGGCTGTTGGCTGGCCGACCGCTGAAGCAGGTGCACGACCACGCCGCTCGGCTGGCCGCTTTTGTCTGCGGAAAGCGCGGGGCGACGCCAGCCATTCCAAAACAGATGCGTGAGTGACCGCAGGGGAGGCCAGCGGTATCGCTGCGTTGCGGAAGTTTCTTACTCGAGCAGCTTTAAAATTTCTGTAACCTGCTTTTTGATCGCAGATTTCCCTCTCGCACGCGTGAGTTTCTCAGTCTCCGCGATCAGCTGCGATTTGCTCGGGTCGGCCGCGGACGGAAAGTTGGCCGACCCGACCAGCGAAACCGAGGCGGTG
>RFVE01000564.1 GCA_009922585.1 Planctomycetia bacterium | reverse complement strand
CCCGTCACCACTGCCAGCAGGCCGGCTGCGATCAGCGGTTCGAGAGCCCGCTCAAGCACCGGGGCAAGCGGTGCCTGCACCGGATGCAGCTTGAGCAGCACGGCCCGGCCACATTCAAAAATCTGGCAGATCGCGTCAGCCGCCGAAAGGCCCGTGACATTGCCGGCCCCCAGCACCAGTGCCACACCAGCCGCCGCTGCCTGCGGCTGGCAGCTCTCCTGCCACGTCTGCAGAAAGGCATCGAGGCTGCCGGGGTTGGCACAGCGAACGGTTGCCGAATGCCCGCGAAAAATCGTGGCGTCGTGCAGCGGCTTGACCGGCATGACGTCAACCTCGACCAGTGATGCTGGAGCGGCGAAGGGCACCCCTGCAGGTGTCGGTTGCCGATGCACAATCCGTGGGCTGGCCGCCGCGGTCGGCAGGCCGCGGGCGGCGACGTCGGAGGCGGCCGCAGCGGTCAGCAGCAACAGTCGCTGGGTCGGAATCGGCCCGGTCGCCAACTCCTCGGCGGTGAGGGTTGTTCGCAACTCGGCTGGAATGCTCTGCGGACCGTCTGGGCTGGCCGCCTTGATCGCGACAGCGGCCTCGGTCCAGGCCAATGCCTCGGCCGTCACGCTGCGAGCGGTCGCTGCGGCGGCGGCTGCGCGATCAGCCAATGAACTTGCTGCCCACGCCTCGGCCCCGCGGGTGAGCCGGGCGAGAACCACCGAACAATCGACGCCGGTTGGCTGGGTCACTGGCACACTCTCTGATGACGGCTCGTCGTTGGGTTGGACTACGAACAGGATAGGCTCTTTCACTACTTGCCGATACAGTGCCGAGAGAAGACCCGGTCGATGATGTCGGTGCCGATCACCGCGCCGGTGACTTCACCGAGAGCGTCGATCGCCTGCCGCAACAGCACCGCCAACAGGGCCTCGTCGGCAGGCAGGCTGTCGGGGCCACCGGCCAGCATAGCCCGCGCCGCTTCCAGCGGTTTTCGTGCAGCTGTAACGCCAGTCCGCAGCCGCAGCGTGGCGGGGGTCGTCTGCGGAAGCCCCGCCACGGTCGCAAGAATCTGCCGCCGCAGTGCCTCGATGCCAGCCCCTGTCGCCGTGCTGGTCACCAACGAGTCGTCGCTGCTGTTGGCACGTGCATCAG
>RFVE01000563.1 GCA_009922585.1 Planctomycetia bacterium | reverse complement strand
AGGTGTCGATCGTCCGCAGTGTTGTCGGCAAAGTGCCCGACCATGGGCTCGCGACTTACCACCTGTTCAAGGGCTACCCGAAAACCACGGTGATCGATTACCCGGCGATGGGCTCGATCGTCTCTCACGAACTGGGCAAGCGAGGAGAACTGCCCCCCTTTATTGCGATCCCCAACATGCCCGGCTTTGTCGGCGGCACCGGGTTTCTCAGCAGTGCGTACGGCCCCTTCGAGCTCAATGCTGACCCGGGTGAGCGGGGCTACAAAGTGCGTGACTTTTCGATCCCGGACGGGGTGTCTCTCGATCGCTTCGACCGCCGGCAGCAGGCGCGGGCAATCATCCAGCGAAAGATCAGGCAGTCGGAGGCCGATGTCGCCACGCTCGACACCATGGATGATTTCTACCAGGGTGCCTACAGCCTGCTGACGAGCGAAAAGGCCCAGGCGGCATTTTCCTTTGAAGGCGAACCGGAAGAGTCGTTTGAGCTTTACGGCAGCACGGTCACCGGGTCGGTCAAGGGGCCCGACGGCAGGTATCATCCCAAAGGGCTCGCCGAGCGGCTGATCATCGCCCGCCGGCTGGTCGAAGCGGGCAGCCGGTTTGTCACTGTTGAGTATGGCGGCTGGGACTGCCACGTTGATGTCAAAAAGGCCTGCGATGACCAGATGGCCCCGCTCGACCGGGCGATCTACGGGCTGATTACCGACCTCGACCGCCGGGGTCTCCTCGACACAACGCTGGTCTGGGTGACCAGCGAGTTCGGTCGAACGCCCAAGGTCAACTCCAACAGTGGCCGCGACCACTGGGCCCGGTGCTACTCCATGATGCTGGCGGGTGGAGGCATTGCCCGTGGCGTGATCCATGGGGCAAGCGACTCAACCGGTGGTGAGCCAGCCCGTGACGGCGTCCCGCTGGAACACCTTCAGTTCACGATCTACCACCTGCTGGGCATCGACGCCAACAAAGAACTCGTTGCCTTCGGCACCCGGCCAATTGAAATCATCAAGGACGGCGGCCTGGTCAAGGGCATTCTTGCCTAGCCGTGGCCGGCGTGGCCCGTCGGATTGTCTCGTTGATCTTTCTTTCCCCTTCCCTCGGACTTGCGATGCAACGACGTCTTCTGGCTGTCCGTAGAAAAAGC
>RFVE01000562.1 GCA_009922585.1 Planctomycetia bacterium | reverse complement strand
GTGAATCAATCAACGGCTAAGAAACTGCTGGCTGAGTTCGAGTGAGGCGGCAGGGAAGGGCCCCCTAGAAAGCCGCCTGGAGCTGCAGGCGGAAGAGGACGCCGGTGACGCCGGCAACGTAGTTTGGGCCGCTGTTCTCGGCGGCAGACCCGTAGATCTGCGTGGCGTCAAACGTCCACTTGTAGTTGTGGGTGCCGTTGCGGAACCAGTTGACCCCGCCGGCATATTCACGGCTGGGGCCATAGTCGCCATAGATCTGTGAGGTGCGGAAGTTGACCTCGAACCGCTTAGGAATCAGGAACCAGCCAGCTTCCATGCCGAAGCCGTGATTGTAGATCACCTCGGAGGGGACGATCGCCTGCTGGCCGGCGTCGGGGCCGCTGTTGTACTCACCGGCAAAATTATTCAGCTGCCGGAAGTAATACTCCATGTCGAAGCTCCAGCCCCGCCACTTCCAGGCCGCATCGACCGCCCAGAGGGCCACGTCGTACTGGTCCACCGTGATGCCGGGAAAAATTGCATCGGGTGTCGTCACCCGGGTGCCGTCAGCCAGCCGGATAAAGTTCTGTTCAATCCGGGCCTGGTCGATCGGTCCTGGGCCATCCTGCTCGCCGTAGGTGAAGCTGGTGCCGATCTCAAGGGCGAAGGTGTCATGGTCCTCCAGGTCGGAATAGCCGCGGCCATAGTTGCCACTGACATCTCACCAGGTCGTGGCTGAGTAGACGAAGTTCCTGCATCGTCGGCTCTTGCCCGGCCGGCACTGCGTCGGTTTTGTTCGCCCTCACCTCTGAGAGACTGCCGGACCGTTCATCAAGCTGGCCAGCTGGCCCTTCCTCGGCCAGCACTGAGACTGGCCGGGGCCCGGCAGCCGGCAGCACGGGGCCCTCCGTCGGTTCAGCAGCGGCCGCCAGCGAAAGTGGTAAAGCGAGCAGGCAGGCGGTGAGCGTGCGGAAGCTGACCGGAAGCAGGGGGCGACGCACGATGCGAAACGCTCCTTATCTTGCGAGGGTATCGGCCCGGATCAAGCGGCCTTATGGCCCCGGCCGCAGGGCGAGGATGCCTTGGAAAGACTTGCCGGTCGCATCGGTTGCGCAGCCACAATTGGTTGAATGCTTTATGAGTTCTTTCAGGATTTCACCGG
>RFVE01000561.1 GCA_009922585.1 Planctomycetia bacterium | reverse complement strand
ACGCTGGCCTCCGGCACCGCGACCACGTCGTCGCCCCGCCGCTGACGGCCGGCGGCTGCCTGCAGGGCCAGGGCCATGCCGAGGTATTGCTGATCGCTGCGGCGGATGGCGGCCTGGGCCCGCGACTCGAACCGGTCAAGCTGGCGGCGAAGCTGCTCTTCATATTCGTAGCGGTGCCGGGTCAGCCGGCTCTGGCCCCAGACGTCGGGAGCCTTGGCGACGATCGAGCCGTTGGTGTCGATCCGGTGTTCGATCCATTCCAGTCGGGCGGCCAGCTCATCGACGCAGGGGTCGGTAGCGATCGGCGGCTTCTCGCGGTGGGCCGCCTCGAAGGGGGCGGTCAGTTTTTTCAGCAGTGGACCGAGCTCCCCCGCCGTCACCGGCGTGACAGTCGCAAGCAGGCAGCAGAGCAGGGCAAGCCGGCCGGTCGGGCCGACGGCGTAACGAACAGGCATGGCGAGGGACCAGCGTCGGCGGCAGGGAGTGAGTGATGCGGGTGGCACCATTCGGGGAGGCAGACCACCCATGGTATGGTTGTGGCATCGGAGCCTCGCGGCGGGCCACTCCGGCGAAATACCAGCGGCCGGGATGCGGGTCGTAGTCCCCCTCGCTTCACTGCCCCGCAGGGTTTCGGTCGCTTGACTGTCCCGACCCCGGCAGCCGCTAGGCCGCCGCTGCCCGAGAAAGGAATCCCCGCATGACCCCCGCCTGCTGCCGTGATCCCCGTCAGTGCATCGTGCCGCCCTACATGGTCGAGTTCATGGCCCGCTCGGTCGACCCGCAGGTACGGGAGCGGGCGCTGGTTGCCCTGTCGCACTGTGCTGCCGTGCGGGCGGTGCGTGCCTTCAAACAGCAGTTGCCAATGATGCTGGCGGTGCCGAGCCCCGCCGGCCGCAAGCACCGGCTGGTCTACGACGCCCGCGGTCGCGACGAACTGCCGGGCCGGCTGGTGCGGGCCGAGGGGGAGCCGAAGCAGAAGGATGCCGCCGTCAACGAGGCCTATGACTATTCCGGGGCAACCTTCGACTTTTTCTTCAAGCGATTCGGCCGCAACTCGCTCGACAACGCCGGCATGTCGCTGATCTCCAGCGTGCATGTTGGCGAGGCTGACGGCCGCGACCGCTATCAGCCGATGGCCAATGCCTTTTGGGACGGCGAGCAGATGGCCT
>RFVE01000057.1 GCA_009922585.1 Planctomycetia bacterium | reverse complement strand
CTGCACGTTGCTCGATATCGAGTCGGTGCCGGCCGCATCCTGATATGGAGACTGCCCCGGCCCGGCTGCTGCTTCAGTTGCCGTCGGAACGGCTGGTATCACTTCCGGTCCCGCGTCAGGCCTGTCTTGGTCTGGCGCGGGCCGTTGTGTTTGTGACCCGGCAGTTGGCCTGCTGTCCGGCTGGAAGAGTCAGTCAGGTGCAGCCTCGCGAAAACTGGCGGGATGCCTGTTGGCGGCTTGCAGCCGTCAGTCCCACTGCGGCGGTCTGGCTCGTTCAGGCGGAACGGGTTGCCTCCTTGCAAGCTGATGGCGGGACGGATCAGTCGAAATACCGGCTCATGCGGCTTTGGCTAGAAAGGCTGCGGACCGATCTGGTGACGCCGGTCAGTCCAGAGGCGAATGTCCGTCTGCGTGGGATACCGATAGTTTCCGAGGCATTCATGAGCCGGCTCAGGCGGGGGCAGCGGCCTGATTTGTTCGATCTGGCTGACGAAGTGGTGTCGCGAGCAGTTGCCGGTGGCTGGCTTGAGCAACTCGATCACTGGGCGGCGAAGCAGCAGGCAGTGATTCCCGTCGATCGTCAGCCGGCAGGTGGGGGGCTTGAGGCTGAGGTCGATCCGGCAACTGCCCTGCTTGAGGAGGCACTCGCTTCGGCAACGGCGGTAGACGGGTTGGCATCGGACTTTGAGGCCCGAGTTGCCACTGCCAGGCTCGACTCGATCCGCGAACTTGCCTACGGGGCTGGCCATGAGATCAATAATCCGCTGGCAAACATTGCGGCCAGAGCTCAGGCCCTGTTGCCTGACGAGGCTGATCCCGAGCGGCGGCGCCGGCTGGCGACCATTGTCGATCAGGCCTTCCGGGCCCGTGACATGATTGGCGGCCTGATGATCTTCGCCCGCCCACCGCGGCCACAGCCGACTGCGACGGCGATTACCGGACTTGTCAACAACGTCATCGAGTCGCTGGTTCCGGTGGCCGAGCAGCATGGGGTTCGGCTGGTCTCCAGTGGTCCAGCGACTCCCCTGGTAGTGCTTGTTGATGGTAGTCAGATCGAAGAATCACTGCGTGCCGTCCTGCTCAATGGCATTGAGGCCATTCCTGGCGGAGGTACTGTCGCCGTCGAGGCAGCGCTCGAAGACTGTGCCGAGGGGGGCACGTGCCTGCTGACGGTTACCGACAACGGCACCGGGATGAGCCGGGAGACAGTCGAGCGGATGTTTGACCCGTTTTTCAGTGGACGCGAGGCGGGACGCGGGATCGGACTGGGGTTGTCCAAAGCGCTCCGATTGATTGACGCCAATGGAGGACGCATCGCAGTCGCCTCACGGCCTCGGCAGGGGACAACAGTATCCGTGCGGCTGCCGCTTGCAGCCCACGGCCAGTAAAGTCGGCCCATCCCCCCTATCATCCCTCAGGAATTTATCTGGTTCGGCCAGAGCTCTGTTAATCCGGTGATAGAGAGCCCAACTTTTGCTGTTCGCACTTGCCGGCGATCGCCCGTGTTCTCTATTCTCCCTCAACGAATGATTTCCGAACACTGATCGAAGGATCGATCAGCCAAGTGGTTTTCTCTTCACGAGCTCAGCATGGATGCCTCAACGAGCCTTTCCGATCTTGCCGATAGCGCCCCGACGCGTTCGTTGACGAACCGCACCCTCCCTTCCTTTGGAGGGGCATCGCATAGCCCGAGTCCATCGGCTTATCCGGTGGGAACGACCGATCAAGGAGCACGGGCGGCTCAGGCCTCGCGAACACTTGGGTTTGTTGAATTGGCGATTGGACAGACCGTGGACTGGTTCCTCGGCCGGCAGCAAGGAGACGGTCACTGGCGGGGACCGCTTGAGGGAGACACGATCCTTGAAAGTGAGTATCTGCTCATTCGAACTTGGGCAGGTAAGCTTGAGGACGCTGATGTTGTCGGCTGCGGCGAGCGGATTCTCCGCGAGCAACTCCCAAACGGTGGCTGGGCGATCTATCCCGGCGGTGAGGTCGACCCCAGTGCAAGTGTGAAGGCGTACCTTGCCCTGAAAATCCTCGGCGCTGACCCGGCATCTGAGCCGCTCACTCGGGCTCGACGGGCGATTGCCTTGGCCGGCGGTCCCTGGGCCGTCAACAGCTTCACCCGCTTTTATTTGGCGCTCCTTGGTCAGATCCCCTACGCTGCGTGCCCGGCAGTGCCGCCGGAAATGATCCTTCTGCCCGACTGGTTTCCGGTGAGCCTGCACCGGGTTTCGGCCTGGTCGCGGACGATGATCGTGCCGCTTTCGCTGATCTGGGCGTTCAAGCCGGTGCGTCAGCTGCAGTCGTCTCAGGGCATTGCCGAACTCTATGCCGATCTGCCGGACCCGGACGCCGTGCCGAGGATTGGTGCGGACGATGCCTGGTCGCAATTTTTTCGGGGCCTGGATTGGTGTCTGAAGGCCGCTGATGCCGCCGGGCTGCGGCCGTTGCGAAGCCGGGCTGTTGCCGCCTGCCGGCGCTGGATGCTGGCTCGGTTCACCGCCAGTGACGGCCTCGGCGCGATCTTTCCGCCGATCGTCTGGAGCATTGTGGCACTGCGGGCTATGGGCTGTGAGGATGACTCCCCCGAGGTGGCGGAGTGTTGGAAGCAGCTCGCTGGGCTCGTCGAGCGGCCGGGCGATGGCACGACCAGGATTGAGCCTTGCCGCTCGCCTGTCTGGGATACGGCAATCACCCTGAGAGGCCTCGCCGAAACGCAAGCGGCTTCCGCTGAGTCACGTCGGCCTGAGACAGCTGTCGCGATGACGCAGGCTGTCGACTGGCTGCTTGATCGAGAGGTGCGATTTGCTGGTGACTGGGCCCGGCGGGTGAAGGCTGAGCCATCAGGTTGGTGCTTTGAATATGCCAACCGCCACTATCCCGATGTCGATGACACGGCCATGGTGCTGATTGCGCTGGCGGCCTGGAGGTGGTCACAAGCAGGTAAGGCTGACGCTGACCGGCGGCGACAGCAGCGGATTGCAGAGGCCTCCTCACGAGCGAGGCAGTGGCTGGCGGCCATGCAGAATGTTGACGGTGGCTGGGGGGCCTTTGACCGGGACAACAACTGCGAGCTCCTCTGCAAGGTGCCGTTTGCTGACCACAACGCCATGATTGATCCGAGTTCTCCCGATCTTGCCGGACGGGTGCTCGAGGGGCTTGGATCGCTTGGCCTGCGAATTGGCGACCCGACGGTCGATCGGGGCGTTGCCTACCTCCGGCGGACCCAGGAACGGGACGGTAGCTGGTTTGGCCGCTGGGGCGTTAACTATATCTACGGTACATGGCAGGCGATCGAAGGGCTGCGGGCAGTCGGCCTGCCAGCCGACGACCCGGCGGTTCTGGGCGGTGTTCACTGGCTGGAGTCTCGGCAGCAGCCGGATGGCGGCTGGGGGGAGACGCCAGCCAGCTATGCCGACCCTACCTTGGCTGGCATGGGCGAGCCGACGCCGTCGCAGACAGCCTGGGCGGTTGCCGGATTGATTGCTGCTGGACGGCACGATTCGCCAGCGGCTCGCCGAGGGGTGCAGTGGCTCGTCACTGGGCAACGCGCGGACGGTGACTGGGAGGAGACGGCCTTCACCGGAACCGGATTTCCGAAGGTGTTCTACCTGCGATACCACTACTATCGGGTCTCTTTTCCGCTGATCACCCTGGCCCGTTGGCGGGCTGCGATGATCCCGGTGATCCGCAGGATGCCCTCCGGCGACCGGTTGCACGCCCGGCACGATGACAGCCTTCAGGAGTTCGTGGCATGAGTGTTCCAGTTGGCCAGATGATGGCTGTGCTTCGGCATGTGGCGATTCAGCGACTGCGAGGGAATAGCCGTTATCCCTTGGTGCTGATGCTCGAGCCCCTGTTTCGGTGCAATCTTGCGTGCGCCGGCTGTGGCAAGATTCAGCACCCGGCCGAGGTGCTGCGGCAGAACCTTACTCCCGAGGCATGTTTCCAAGCGGTGGACGAGTGCGGAGCACCGATTGTGGCCATTCCCGGCGGCGAACCGCTGCTGCATCCGCAGATCGAAGAAATCATCGCCGGCATCGTGGCCCGCAAGAAGTATCTCTATGTCTGTACCAACGCGATCAAGCTCGAGGAGATGCTTCCGCGGTTCACGCCTTCGAAGTATCTGGCTTTTTCGGTTCACCTCGACGGGCTCCAACGTGAGCACGATGCCTCGGTTTGTCGTGATGGCGTTCACGCGATGGCGATCGCCGCGATCAAAGCTGCTCGTCGGGCAGGCTTTCGGGTGACCACGAACTCGACACTCTTCGCTGATGCCGACCCCGGTCGCTGTCGGTCGTTCTTTGACGAGGTGATGGCCCTCGGCGTCGAAGGAATGATGGTCTCACCAGGCTATTCCTACGAGAAGGCACCCGATCAGGAAAACTTTCTTTCCCGTGAGCGGAGTCAGGGATTGTTTCGGTCCATCTTCCGCGGTGCAGGCAGGCGATGGCGATTCAATCAGTCGCCGGTCTTTCTTGAGTTTCTCAAGGGAGCATGGGATCTCGAGTGCCGTCCTTGGGGCACGCCGTCCTACAGTCTGTTCGGCTGGCAGAAGCCCTGTTATCTGCTTGATGACGGATATGCCTCAAGCTTTAACGAACTGATGGAGACCACTGACTGGTCGGCCTATGGGCGGGCCAGCGGTAATCCAAAGTGCCAGCAGTGCATGGCCCACTGTGGTTATGAGCCAGCGGCGGTTGAGGCGACCTTTGGATCGTGGCAGGGGTTTTGGCGGACAGTTCGACTGATGCTGGTGGGGCCGCCGGACCCGCCAGTTACGGTGACAGGCACCGCGTCTGCTCCACAGCCGCGGCTGCCCCGGCTGCCGGTTATCGAACCAACGCCAGCTGAGCGAGTGGCTTGATCATGACTTCCCGGCCCGGTTTGCCAGCAGCCTGCGTGCCTCGATTGCCGCACCGCGGGCGCCGGCAGTGTCGCCGTTGGGCATGATGGCAATTGGAATATCGGCCTGCTCCTCCCGCTGGGGCGGCAGGCCAGCCCGAATTTCCTCCAGGAACCACTGTTGAAGCTCGGCTTCTGTTTCGATTGCTCCGCCGCCGACAATCAGGGCATCAGGATCGAAAACATTGATCATCTGATCGAAGAAAAGCCCGAGTGCCCGGGCCTGCACCTGAAAGATGGCCCGGCACATCGGGTCACCCTTTGCCGCCAGGCCCCGCACCCGGACCGCAGCCTCCGCAGCGTCGAGGTCGGCCAGTTCGTGGCCGGGAAAATGCGGGAGGAAGTGCGGCAGCAGATTACGGCGGATTGCCGTGAGTGAGCAGAGTGATTCCAGGTCAGCGGTCCGGCCACAGTTGCAGGGGGCAATAATTCCGGTCAGTTCGGGCAACTGTTCAACCAGAGCTGCCACCGGCAGTAACACGTGGCCGAGTTCACCGCCGAAGCCACGGCTGCCAGCGACGACCATCCCCCGATGAATGACTCCGCCGCCCAGGCCGGTTCCGATGATGGCTGCCACACTGGTCCGGTCGGGCTCGTCACCAAAAAGGTTAGCGTGCCCCCAGACTGCCGCGGCGTTACCGTCGTTGAGATAATGCACCGGCAGACCAAGCAGTTCTTCCAGCCTCCCCCGGATGTCAAAGCCGGCCCAGTCGGCATGGACAAAGTTGGTCGATCCACGGCGGCTGAGCACGCCGGTGGCTGAAGCTGGCCCCGGGGTATCGAGGCCAATGGCGACAATGTCACTACGGCTGGCAGCCACTCGTTCAACAGCCTGGTCGAGCCCTGCGGCGATCTGCTGGAGACAGACCTGGGGCCCCTCGACGCTGCGGGCAGGATGCTCACAGAGGTCTTCAATCAGAAATCGTCCTGTTTGATCAAGCAGCGTGACGTTGACTGCGGTCCCGCCAAGGTCTATTCCGGCGACAAGTTCTTGTCGGTCGGTGCGTTGGGCAAGATTTTCCATGAACCTCAGGTTTGTCCTTCGTGAATCTCGCAGTCAATCATTCAGTGGCCGTAACCAAACGGGGCAGACTCATCCTGCCTCGAGCAGTTCTTTGCGGACGCGGCCGACAATGGCTCGGAGGCCACGGCTACGGAGCATGCCAAGAACATCGGTCAGGCCAATGCGGTCAAGCAGGTCGTCCTCAATCTCAGTCGCTTCCGTCTGCGGGCGGCCAGCCACGGCCTCGGCGAGCAGGGCGACGAAGCCTTTCACCGTCGGTGCCCGCCGTCTGGCACTCGTGGACGCGGCGATCTTCTTGCTGCTTGCGGGCCTGATGGTCGGCCGAGAGCGGTGGCAGTCGGTTGGCAAAGTCGAGCAGTAATTCCAACTTTTCGCGGCCGTCGAGATCCACGAACTCATCGACGATCCGATCGATGCGTTCGCTCACCGTATCCATTGGTATGTCTCAGGGGGGCAGCTGAAGTGGGGAGGGTCGGCCGCAAGAAAGCCGTCAGGCCTCTGGCAGCGGTGTCGCCGGCGGATCTCCGCCTTCCGGTAGCGATCCTTTCACAACCGGAACCCCGACGCAGTTCCCCCACTCCATCCAAGAGCCGTCGTAGTTCTTCACATTGCCGAAGCCCAGCAGGTATTTCAGCACGAACCACGTGAGGCTCGATCGCTCACCAATCCGGCAGTAGGCGATCGTCGGGCTCCGCCGCTTGAGCTGATTGGTCTTGCAGTAGAGCTTCTCAAGTTCACGAGCCGACTTGAACGTGCCGTCTTCGTTCACGGACAGTGGCCAGGGAATGTTGACCGCCCCAGGGATGTGGCCGCCCCGCAGAGCACCTTCGTTGGGATAATCGGGCATGTGGAGCCGCTCGCCGCAATATTCTTCCGGGCTGCGGACATCGACGAGATTTTTTCCTGCCTTTTGGTGCTTCAAGACCTCGTCTCGCAAGGCTCGCACCGACTTGTCTTGTTCCGGGGCGGTATAGCTGGTTGGTGGGTACGAAACCCGCTCGGTCGACCATTCACGGCCTTCCAGCTGCCACTTTTTACGGCCGCCGTTCATGATTTTGCAGCTGGGGTGTCCGTACAGCTTGAACACCCAGAATGCGTAGCAGGCCCACCAATTATTCTTGTCGCCATAGAAGACAACGGTGGTACCGTTGCTGATGCCGTTATCGCGGCAGATTTTCTCGAATCCGGCCCGGTCGACGTAGTCGCGGATGGTTTGGTCCTGGAGGTCGACCTGCCAGTCAATCTCTACAGCCCCTGGCACATGCCCCTGGGTGTAGAGCGCCCGATCCTCATTTGATTCGACGATTCGCACGTTCGGATCGGTCTGGTGCTCGGCCACCCAATCGGTCGAAACAAGCACGTCGGGGTCAGCGTAGTGGGCCATCAATGCAGCTCCTCTGGCGGAAACGTCAAGAACCCTCGCGATGGTAGTGGATGCACCGATGGCCTGCAACGACGGGCGACTGGTGCCGCATAAGGGTATGGCTGCCGACCGCCAGAATGGCTGGAATCGGCAGGCATGGGTGGCTCGTGACCGCTGGGGACAATGCGATAGACTCAGGCAAAACACCGCCAGCTCGTTTGCGCGTCGCCCCCCACCCTTCCCTGATCGTCGCCCGCAGCGGTGGCGGCAGGGACTCCTCACCAAAAAGTTTGGGCAGCGGGAACTGCTCAAGAACATCAACCTGGCGTTCTATCCGGGGGCCAAGATCGGTCTGCTCGGCCGGAACGGTGCCGGCAAGAGCACTCTCATGAAGATCATGGCCGGCATCGACAACGAGTACGAGGGTGAAGCCCGGCTCGCGGAAGGCTTTACGGTCGGCTATCTCGAGCAGGAGCCCGAGCTCAATCCCGACAAGACTGTCTTTGAAAATGTGATGGACGGCGTTGATCAGGCCCGGGCCGTGCTCAAACGCTACGAGGAGATCAACGCCCGCTTCGCCGAGCCGCTCGATGATGATGAGATGGAAAAACTGTTGGCGGAGCAGGCGGCGGTGCAGGATGAGATCGATGCCAAGAACCTCTGGGATCTCGACCGGCAGGTTGAGATCGCCATGGATGCGATGAACCTGCCGCCCGGAGACTGGGGCGTGACCAAGCTGTCCGGTGGTGAGCGACGGCGGGTGGCGCTGTGCCGGCTGCTGCTGGAGAAACCCGATCTGTTGCTGCTCGATGAGCCAACGAACCATCTCGATGCAGAAAGTGTTCTCTGGCTTGAGCACTACCTGGCCGACTACGCTGGCACGGTTGTGGCCGTGACCCACGACCGGTATTTCCTGGATAACGTTGCCAAGTGGATCCTCGAAGTTGATCACGGTCGGGGGATTCCCTTCGAGGGCAACTACACCGCCTGGCTGGAGCAGAAGCAGGCGCGGCTCGCCCTCGAAGAAAAGCAGGCCTCGGCCCGACAGAAGACGCTTGCAAAAGAGCTGGAATGGGTGCGGATGTCACCCAAGGCTCGGCAGGCCAAGAGCAAAGCCCGTGTGGCCGCCTACGAGAAACTTGCAGCCGAAGATGCCGCTGCCCGTGACACCGATGCTGAGATCACCATTCCCGCCAGCCGACCACTGGGAGATCAGGTCATTGATGCTGAAAAGCTCTCGAAGGCCTTCGGTGACAAACTGCTCTTTGAGAACCTCTCCTTCCGGCTGCCCCCCGGTGGTATTGTTGGCATCATTGGTCCCAACGGTGCTGGCAAGACAACGCTCTTTCGGATGCTCGTTGGCCAGGAAGAACCGGATGCTGGCACCATCAAGGTTGGCGGGACGGTCGATATCGGTTATGTCGATCAGACCCGCGACGCCCTTGATCCTGAGAAGACCGTCTTTGAGGAGATCTCCGGTGGCCACGACACCATTCAACTCGGCAAGCGGACGGTCAATGCTCGCAGCTACGTCGCCAAGTTCAACTTCATGGGCCCCGATCAGCAGAAGAAAGTGGGCACGCTCTCAGGCGGTGAACGTAACCGGGTGCATTTGGCCAAGCTCCTGAGGGCCGGAGCCAATCTGCTGCTGTTGGATGAGCCGACCAACGACCTCGATGTCGACACCCTGCGGTCGCTTGAGGAGGGCATCACGAATTTTGCCGGCAGCGTTGTGGTCATCACCCACGATCGTTGGTTCCTCGACCGGCTCGCGACCCATATCATCGCCTTTGAAGGAGACGGCTACGTCCACGTCTGCCGTTGGCCCCGCATCCTGCGGGGCTAGATGTACGCAAAACATCGGCGTCGTGCCGATTTTTGCTTGGGGCGACACGGGACGAAGCCAAGGTTCGCCGCTCCCGAGGAGGCGGGGTCTGCTCCTGCGTGGTCATCAGGAGCGTCTGTCGAGTGGCTTTCGCTCCCGCCTTCCATTGGGAACACGGAACGCTCTGGTGGCTGGCTCTACCGAAAGCCACCGCATGTGGCCTATCCCATGGGCAGTTGCACGGCCGCGGCGGCTGAGCGGATTTCTTTGGGCAGTGGGAAGTAGACATCCTCTTCACGGACTGTCCGCTCTTCGACCGTCACGCCGGTCGCGGTCGTACCAAATCGCTGCTGGAGCCAGGCGACGCAGTCCTGCACCACTCGCTCTGGGGCACTGGCGCCTGCAGTGATCACCACCGTCTCACTGCCGGTAAACCAGGCTGGGTCGATCTCGTCGGCACCGTCGATCAGATGGGCCGGGACGCCCTGCTCGCGGGCGAGTTCAGCCAAACGCTGGCTGTTGGAACTGTTCTGGCTGCCGAGTACCAGGACCAGCTGAGCCTCTTGGGAGAGTCGCCGGACTGCCTCTTGCCGGTTTTGTGTCGCGTAGCAGATGTCATCCTTCGGTGGGCCAACGAGCTGCGGGAACCGGTCTTTCAACGCGTTGATGATCCGCGAGGCATCGTCCACCGAGAGTGTTGTCTGAGTGAGGTAGGCGAGCTTGTCTTCCGGGCCGAACGGCAACGCTGCGACGTCCTCGGCTGTCTCGACCAGCGTAAAGGCACCGGGGGCTTGGCCCATGGTGCCGATCACTTCATCGTGGCCCTCGTGACCGATCAGAAAAATGTGATAGTTCTGTTTTGCGTAGCGGATGGCCTCAAGGTGAACCTTGGTTACCAGTGGGCAAGTGGCATCGATGGCCCGCAGCCGTCGCTCATTGGCCACACGACGAACTTCAGGAGCGACGCCGTGTGCGGAAAACAACAGGGTCGCCCCCTCCGGAACCTCATCGACGGCGTTCACAAACACCGCACCCTCCCGCTCAAATCGATCAACCACATGTTTGTTGTGGACAATCTCATGAAAGACGTAGATCGGGGTGCCATAAAGACGAATTGCCGTCTCGAGGGTCTCGATTGCCATATTGACGCCAGCGCAGAAGCCGCGGGGGCCGGCAAGCAGGATTTTCATGAGCGAAGAAGGGCAAGGGACGCGGGGATGTGCTCAGATAACTCATCCCATACTGTAAGATGCGGCCGTCGGATCGACCAGAACGTTTTGCGGAACCAGTACGCCCCATGCCGCCAGTGAACATTGTCGCCGGTCAGGCGGCCCGACGAGATCTGCCAGCCTGGCAGCTTGCCCCTCTGCCGGCTGACCTCTGCCTGCCTGCTGCCCAGGCTTTCTGCCGTCAGGTGGCAGCGGCCCATTACGAGAACTTCACCGTGGCCAGCCGGCTGGTGCCGCCCGCTCTGCGTCAGGACTTCGCCAATGTCTACACGTACGCCCGCTGGAGTGATGACCTCGCCGATGAGGCCGTTGGCGATGCCACTGAGTCGCTCGCAGCCTGGCGGGAGGGCCTTGACCGATGTGTTGCCGGCCAGCCCGACCATCCTGTCTATGTGGCCCTGGCCGATACCATAGCCAGGCGACGGCTTAGCATCGAGCCATTCGCGGATTTGCTCGACGCCTTCAGTCAGGACCAGTGGCAGCACCAATACGCTGACCGTAACCAGTTGCTCGACTACTGTCGCCGGTCCGCCAATCCCGTGGGCCGAATTGTCCTGGCCCTCGCCGACTGCCGCGACGATGCGCGGGTGGCACTTTCAGATGCCATCTGCACAGGCCTGCAACTTGTTAATTTCTGGCAGGACGTCCGGCGGGATCGGCTGGCCGGGCGGGTCTATCTACCGGCCGCTGACATGCAGCGGCATGGTGTCAGCGAGACAATGCTCGATGCCGATCGGGCCGGGCCGGAACTGATCAGCCTGCTGGCCGACGAGGTGGCCTGGGCCCGGAGCTTCTTCGACCGTGGGCAGCCGCTCGGCCGCACCGCCCCGGTGGTGCTGAGGCCGGCCATTCGGCTATTTCTTGCCGGTGGCCGGGGAGTTGCCGATGCCATTGAACGGGCAGGGTTCGATACGCTCAGCCGGCGGCCGACCCTCAGCCGCCCCGCCAAGTTTGGGTTGGCGGCTCGCGCCGCCACCGGGATGGTCTGCGGCAAGCTGGCAAGACTGCTAGGCCGGGAGTGATCAGCAAATGCAACCCGCCGACGATGCCATCTGCCGGAAGGTCCTGGCCAGCAGTGGCTCGAATTTTTCCCTCCCCCTCCAGCTGCTGCCGACGGAAAAGCGGCGCGGCTCGATTGCCCTCTATGCCTTTTGCCGGCTCGCGGATGACATCGTCGACGATCAGCCGGACAGCGTTGAGGCAGCTGCCCGACTCGAACAATTTGAGTACCAGCTCCGCGAAGCGTTGGCTGGCCGGCTCAGCAATGAGCCGGTGTTACGGGCTATCGCGGCGACGGTCGATCGCTTCAACGTACCGCAGGAACATCTCTTCGCCATCATCGACGGCGTCCGGCTTGATCTGGTCCCGCAGCGGTACCAGACCGTGGCAGATTTGGTCGCCTATTGCCGCAAGGTCGCTTCGGCAGTCGGGCTGGCTGCAGTGCCGATCTGGGGGCTGCGTGCTGGGGTGGCAGCTGCCGACTGGACTCCCGCGGCCGATGCCTGCGGCCTCGCATTTCAATGGACCAACATTCTGCGGGATATCGTCGAAGATCGTCGCCGGGGGCGGCTCTACCTTCCGGCTGAGTCGCTTACTATCGCCGGCTGTGATCCTGATGGATTGGTCGCTGGCCGGCCCGCTCGTGCCCTGGCTGCATTGGCGAACGGTGAGGTTGCCCGATGCCGCCGTTGGTTCCAAGAGGCGGCCGAGCTTGACCGGCTGCTCTCAGCTGATGGCCAGAGGGTCTTCCGGGCGATGTATGGTGTCTATCGTGAACTGTTCCGGGCGGTCGAGTTGGCCGGACCGGAGATTTTTAGCCGCCGAGTTCGGCCGCCGAAGTGGCGGCTGCTGGCCAGCGGCCTTACCAGCGTGATCAGGGGCCCCCTGTGACCACCAGCCACACGTCTATTCCAGATCCGTCCGCTGGTGATCCAGCTGCGGAGACCGGGCAGCCGCCGCAGGTTGTAATTGTCGGTGGTGGTCTGGCTGGGCTGGCGGCGGCAGCAGCGGCGAGCGAGGCTGGGCTGGCGGTGCAGCTGATTGAGGGGCGCCGGCAGTGCGGTGGCCGGGCAGCATCTTTTGAAGACGTCAGCGAAGGTACGCTCGTCGATGCCTGCCAGCATGTGGCGATGGGCTGCTGCACCAACTTTCTCGATCTCTGCCGGCTGGCCGGCATCGAGCAGTGGTTGCGTCGGGATCGCACCCTCTGGTTCATCGGCCCCGACGGTCGTCGGGCCGCCTGCACCCCGGCCAGTTGGCTCCCGGCGCCTCTGCATTTGGCGCCGTTGCTGCTGGGGATGCGGCATTTCAGCCTGAGGGAGAAGCTGGCCCTTGCCGTCGGCATGCTGCGGCTTGCCAGTTGGAAGCCGGCTGTTGCCGAGGCAGTGGAGCCGACAGCAGCGGCCTGGCTGGCGGCCCGGCAGCCCGAACGGGTGATTGAGCTGTTCTGGCAGCCGGTCATCGAAAGTGCGCTGGGTGAATCCATCGATCTCGTCGGCCTCTCCGCCGTTAAGAAGGTTGCCGTTGATGGCTTCCTCGCGCATCCGACAGCGGCTGATCTCTGGGTGCCGACCCGGCCGCTGGGTGATCTCTTCGGTGATCGGCTGGTTGGCTGGCTCATCTCACGCGGGGTGAGCATCATGACAGGCCGGCAGGTGGCTGCGGTCGAGCGGGATAGCCGTGGGCGAACGGTGGGAGTGCGGGTGGGCGATGAACTGATCGCTGCGGATGCGGTCATCCTTGCAGTGCCCTGGCGGGCAGCCGCGCGGCTGGTGCCCGGCCTGTTGCCGCCTGTGGACAATGCTTTTGCGGGGTCACCAATCACGGCGGTACACCTCTGGTTTGATCAGCCGATCATCGACCTTCCCCATGCCGTACTGGTTGGCCGGGTATCGCAATGGGTGTTTCAGGAGGAACAGAATGCCCATGCTGGGATGTCAGCAAATGATGATCAATCCCATCACTGCCAAGTGGTGATAAGCGCTTCCCGTGGGCTCTGCGGCGGTGATCGAAAGCTGTTGCTTGAGACGGTCGTGGGTGAACTCAAGGGAATCTTTCCAGCTGCCCGGGAGGCCCGGCTGCTACGATCCCGAATTGTCACTGATCCGACAGCGGTGCTGTCGGTCCGTCCCGGTGTTGATCGGGTGCGGCCACCGGCCGAGTCGGCGGTGCCAAATCTCTTCCTGGCGGGGGATTGGACGGCGACCGGCTGGCCGTCCACGATGGAGGGGGCGGTGCGGAGTGGCCGATTGGCGGCGGCGGCGGCGGCTCGGTCGGTCGGACGCACCGCCGCACCACTAACGGCCGACCTGTCGAAGAATCGCCTCATCCGTCTCCTCGCCCGTAGCTGACAGCAGTGGTGACATCAGCCGAAGCAATCGCATTTGTGAGCATTTGTTCAGAAATGTAAGACGGCTGGGACAAATTTCTTGCGTGGTCCGAAATGCCGAACTAGCCTCAGATGGGTAGGAGTCCATTTCGGCGGCTCACCAGAGCATGCGGTCGCACGCGGCGACACTCGGGCGGATTGGTTTACTCCTGCCTCCACGTAAGGACTCTACGCATGATCAACGAGGTCAGCCCGTCCAGCCCCGGCGTCAACGGAATCGGTTCGATGTCGAGCGTCTGGGCGGTTGTCGAAGCTGCTAGGGCTGGGGCGTCCGACGCTCGGGACGCGGCGGCCAATGCTCTGCCACAGACCGCTCGCCTGATCCGCTCAGGCATCCACACGACCGGTTTCGCGATTGGCTTCACGGTCTGTTTTCCAGCCTTTCTTGTCGCCCGGCTGATGCCGAAGGACAACTGCCTGGCCTATGGGCTGGCCGACGGCAGCCGGGCGGCCTGTGATCTCGCTCGGGAAACCGTGCGTCCTGCGGTGGAGTCTGATGGAGGACCAGAACTGGCCCTCGTCCGGGCCTGATAACGCCTCCTCAAATTGGCTGAGCCGTTTCGGCCAGATTTTTTCTTTTTCGGTCATGGAGGACCAAACTCACTGATCACCTTTCGCGTTTCCAAGGACTACTCCTATGACCCGCTCTGAATTTGGGTATTTCTGTGCCGGTGTTGCTGCCGGTGCTCTGGGCCACAAGTTCTACCCGCAACTCCAGCAAAAGCTCGCTCCCTACATGGCTGGCGCGATGGTCTTCGCCCAGCAGGCATTTGGGGACGCCATGAAGAACGCGATGGAGGCCGCCGAGGCAATGCAGGCGGGCGGTGGACAGGTCGGAGCCGATTTTTTTGCCACCGCCGCTCAGGCCGCATCG
>RFVE01000560.1 GCA_009922585.1 Planctomycetia bacterium | reverse complement strand
TTGCCGGAGTACGAGCTCGATTTCGGTGGTGGCTGGCAGCCCGGCGGCGGGTGGCAGCCTGGCGGCACGACGCCGGAAGAAGAGCCCGCTGAGGAGCCTGCTGCTGATGAGCCTGAGATCTGTTATATCCAGACCGAGTTCGGTTCGTTGCCGTATCCGTGCCCGGAGGACGGCACGGACGATGCCGATCCGGCTGGTGTTGATTTGGGTGATTACGAACTGATTCCGGTTCCTGGCTACGAGTTCCCTTGGCAGGGTGGCGGATCTGGTTCTGGTGATGCGGATGCCCCCGCTGAGGAGCCTGCCGCCGATGAGGCCACCGATATGCCGGAGGCTCCGGCCGAAGAGCCTGCAGATGAGCCGATGGATCCGGTCGTCGACGACGAGGAGCCTGTGGTTGAGGAGCCTGTCACCGTGGAATCTGCCCCGGAGGCACCTGCTGAGGAGGACACTGTGGCAGAGGCCGCGGTTACTGATACCGCGGCTGTTGATGAGAGCGATTCGATGGCAAGCGATGACGATGTGATCGTGCTCAGCGGTTCCACCAATGGTGAGACCATCACAGTGCAAGAGACCATCATCGGGACGTTCACCCCGGCTGAGGATGCGGGCACTGTTGCCGCACCGGTGGACACATAATCACCTTGTTTGAGAAAATAGCCGCGGCCCGCCAAATGATTAGCCAGATCGGCAACTGCCTGCACTGGCTGGCCACGCATATCACCGAGGAAATTCTCAGCACTCGGCCCGCCATCAACCCGCAAATCAATCATCAGATCGCGAAAATCAATCTCCTGCCAGTCAGCCATCTGCGCGCCGAACACAAAGGCCACACCGCCGCCATTATCGCCAATCGCAAGCAGCGAATTCTGCGCCTTGTCGGCCTCAGGGGCGGTATAGCGATTGCCAATCACCTCAAAAGCCGGGCACAGGGCCAGCATCGGGGCTACCGCCGCAGCCGTATAGAGCCCGCCCGGCAAGCTGGCCGGGTCCGGTAAAGCTGCTGTCAGCTGAAAGGCAAATTCGGTCTCCAGCCGCGCCCCAATCAGCCAGTCCGTTGGCAGGGCCAGATCATTTCCCTCAAATGTGCGCGAGGCAAAAATGCGGCCGGGGATGACATCTTCATGCCCGTCCATCTCACGCATTTTCGCGCTGGTTGCCCCAACCTT
>RFVE01000559.1 GCA_009922585.1 Planctomycetia bacterium | reverse complement strand
CATTCAGTCACCAACGTCCGCAATCCGGACCGTAAGGAGGGCCAGGAACTGATGCCGATGCGGGATTTCCGCGGAGAACTCAAAGACAAGATGAAGGAACTGTCGATGGACAGCGACTTCGCCCGCCGGTATGTCAACGACGGCTTCTCGGGCGGCGAGATGAAGCGGGCCGAAATCCTGCAACTCGCCATGCTACGACCTCGGTTTGCCATCCTCGATGAGACTGACAGTGGCCTCGACGCCGATGCGGTTCGGCTCGCCAGTGAAAGCATCGCCCGGATCGGTGGTGCGGAGATGGGCATCCTGATCATCACGCACCACGAACAACTGCTGGAGCACAACATCCCGCTGAAGACGCATGTGATGCTCGGCGGCCGAATCGTTGAGTCTGGTGGCCCCGAACTCGCGGCCGAGCTGCATAAGCAGGGCTACGAGCGGATCCGCAAGGCCTATCCCGAGGCAGCCGCCGCCGAAGAGGAGATGGAAGCCGAACGCCGGCTTGAGCCAACTCCCAGTTAACTGGCCTGGACAGAAGCTCTCATCGAGCCAGACAACACGCCGACAACCCATTCCTTGAAACCACACGACTACGCCGCACTTCCTACTCAATCAGGAGATCGAGCCATGGCCACCGACCTGCAGGAATCCTCTACCCTGGCGCTCGGCGAGATCAACAAGTACGACTTCCGCACCAACACGCCGACGGTCTTCAAGGCCCAGCGGGGACTCTCTCCGGAAATTGTTTCGCAAATTTCCGAGATGAAGCGGGAGCCCGCCTGGATGCGCGACTTCCGGTTGAAGTCGCTCGACATCTTCAACAGCAAGCCAATGCCCAACTGGGGCGGACGGATCGGGGTCGATTTCCAGGACATCTACTACTACCTCAAGCCGGCCGAGCAACAGGGCAAGACCTGGGAAGAGGTGCCTGAGGAAATCAAAAAAACCTTCGACCGGCTCGGTATCCCGGAGGCCGAACGGAAGTTCCTCGCCGGTGTAAAGGCCCAGTTTGAAAGCGAAGTGGTCTACGGCTCGCTGCAGGAAGATCTGGCCAAGAAAGGCGTCATCTTCACTGACACCGACACGGCTGTGCGGGAGCACCCTGATCTCTTGCGGGAATACTTTGGCACAATCATCCCGCCAACAGACAACAAATTTGCCGCCCTCAATTC
>RFVE01000558.1 GCA_009922585.1 Planctomycetia bacterium | reverse complement strand
GCTTGAGACATCGCTGGGGCGAGCCGATATCAACGGCACAATCCGTCTCCCTGCGGTGCTGCCGTCTCCGACCATAGCGGCGGCATGGTCGTGGCTTGAGACGCTTGCTGGTCCGGCTATCGCCACCCACGCTGAAATCGATCTGGCGGCAGTTGCCCGCAGCCTGGCTGGTGGCATCGCCCTGCGACCTGATGTCCGGGTGACCGGTGGGATGGTCGAGCTCGACCTGAACGGTGATGCTCAAGGGATCGAATTGCGGGCCGCGCTGGCTGGGTTGCAGGCCATTCAAGGGACGCAAGACCTCGCATGGTCGGAGCCGTGTAGCGGATGGCTACGGGCTCGGCGACTGGTCACCGGCGGGCTGCAGCTGACCGAAGCGCGGCTGGTAGCCGCCGCAGCCGAACTCACCGCGACAAACAGAGCCGGTGGCATTGAAACAACCTGGCGGTTTGATCTGGGCGACCTCTTTACTGCCGCCACTGAGTTGTTCGATCTCCAGCCGCCGGAGGAGCCACTGGTCGTCGCTGGTGCGGCGCGTGGCCGGCTGCTGGTGGGCCGCACTCCCGATGCCACCGCCACCACGCTATCGGCGGCAGCAAGCCTGGAGGATTTTTCGTGGTCGGTGGGCGGGCGGCCAGTCTGGCAGGATGACCTGGTGGCGATCGATGTTGATGCGGTTGGAAATGCAGCCGCTGGGCAGGTTGTGCTTGATCAGGCTAGTCTGCGGATCGAGGCAGGCGGTGACTTGGCGGCAGCCGCGCTGGCCGGGAGTTGCACGGTCACGCTGCCTGCAGCCAGTGGCGGCTGGCCGCAGCTCCGGGCCCGCGATGGCGGTGGCGGCACCATCGACTGCCGATTGACCGGCGGCCTCGACCGTTGGCAGGGCCGGCTGCTGGGACTGTTGGCAGGAGCGGGCTGGCCGCCATCGCCGGGCTCAATTGAGCTTGACGGTCAGCTCGATAGCAGCCTGACGATTAGTAGTGTTGGCTCGCAGTGGCAGATTACAAAAGCCACGGGCCAGATCGACTCGTTTGGCCTCAGAGCCGACGGCCTCGAGATCACTGAGCCGCGGGTGCTGATATCGGCCGTCGGCTCGATCGACCCGGAGCGGAAGCTGGTTGATCTGGCGTCTGCCGAGGTGTTGACGGCAACAGCATCCCTGCGGACCAA
>RFVE01000557.1 GCA_009922585.1 Planctomycetia bacterium | reverse complement strand
ACTATGCCTGCGGCGTCCGGGGTGGACCGCCGCGAGATCGCGGCTGCGAAGCTGGTGAGCTCTATATCCTCGACCTCGGTCCGGCTTATCGCGGCTATTTCGCCGACAACGCCCGGACGCTGGCGGTCGACGGCCAGCCGACTGACAACCAACTGGCGGCCTGGCAGCATGTCTGCGGGGCACTCACCCTGGTCGAGCAGCGGGCCCGCCCCGGACTCAGCTGTCGCGAACTCTATGCAGAGGTGGAAGCCTGGCTGGCCCAGGCACCGGTCGGCAGCTGGTCCAGTCACCTGGGCCACGGGATCGGCCTCTATGTGCATGAGACGCCACATCTCAACCCCAACTGGGACGACAAGCTTGAAGTCGGTGACGTGATTGCCGTCGAGCCGGCCCTCTACGGCCCGGAACTCCGCTGCGGCATGCGGATTGAGAACGACTATCTCGTTACCGAATCGGGGCTTGAACTGCTCAGCCCCTTCCCGCTGGAACTCAGCGGCGTCTGAGCCGTCCCACAGCCGGCCCGGTTTTCGGTGAGGCGTGGCTGGGGGTACATTGAGGACGCCACCAATCTCACCGGACTTGCCTGTCCATTCTCGAGGAATCCTCATGCAGACCGACGTCAATCCCGGCTCCCGCTGGCACGCCCTCGCAGCCGAGGTGCTGGCTGGCCAGCCAATCACCCGCGATGAGGCGGGGGCGGTGCTGGCTTCTCCTGACCCGGAACTGCTCGACCTGCTGGCAGCCAGCTATCGGGTCCGGCACCACTTTTTTGGCAACACCGTGCAGCTGTTCTTTTTGATGAATGCCAAGAGTGGCCTCTGCCCCGAGGACTGCGGCTACTGTTCACAGTCGAAAGTCTCGGAAGCTGAAATCCCTCGGTACAACCTGCTCTCAGCACCAAAGCTGCTGGAAGCGGCCCGCCTGGCAGCCGAACGGCAGTCGAAGACTTTTTGCATTGTCATCTCGGCCCGGGGGCCGTCAGAGCGTGAGATCGACTTCGTCTGCACGGTCGTCCCACAGATCAAGCAGCAGTACGGCCTCAACGTCTGTGCCTGCCTGGGACTGCTCACCCCGGAACAGGCCAGCCGACTGGCTGCTGCCGGGGTCGACAAGGTCAATCACAACCTCAACACAGGTGAGGCCTACTACGGCGAGGTCTGCAGCACCCACACCTA
>RFVE01000556.1 GCA_009922585.1 Planctomycetia bacterium | reverse complement strand
CATGCCGATCAAGGGCCTGGTTGAATTGGTGGGCGAGCGGCCGCAGGGCTATTCAATCGATCTCTGGAATGAATTGGCTGGCCGGATCGGTGCCCAGACAACCTTCGTTCAGATGACATCGATAGAAGAGCTGTTTCAGGCCACTCAGGCTGGCGCAGTCGATGTACTGCTTGGCCCGCTAGCGATGACCGAGCAGCGGGAGCGGCTGGTCGACTTTACCCATCCGGTGGCCCACTCGGGGCTACGGATCGCCGTTTTGCGAGAGAGTGGGAGCGGCCTGCTGGAGGCGCTCGCAGCCCTGCTCTCGTGGGAGCTCCTGACGATTCTGGCCGGGGTCATCGGCACGATGGTGTTGACCGGGCACCTGCTCTGGTGGTTTGAGCGGCGGCATAACGCCGAGTCATTTCCGGCCCGCTATCCCCGTGGTGTCTGGGAGGCCGTCTGGTGGAGCACCAGCACGATCATCACGGGAGGCTGCGAAAACAAGGAGATCTCCACCGTCACCGGCCGGCTGATTGCGGTCGCCTGGATGATCGGCGGCATCGTGCTGGTGGCCCTGTTGACCAGCACTCTGACTGCAACCATGACCGTCGAACGCGTGACCGGCACGATTCGCAGCCCCCGCGATCTAGCCGGCAAACTCGTTGCCTGCCAGGAAGGGGCGGTCGCCGTCGCCGCGGTCCGGGAGTATGGGGGGGTTGTCGAAACTTATGAAAACCTCGACGCGATGCTGCGGGCCTTGGCTGACGAGGCCTGCGACGCGGTCGTCTCGGAGGACCACACCCTGATGTTGGCCATTCAGGAAACAGGCAGCAGTCAGTTTCGGCTGGTCGGCGGCATCTTTGACTCTTTTGACTTCGGCCTCGCCCTGCCGCCCGGCAGCCCCCTCCGCGAGCCGCTCAACACTGCCATCCTGCAGCTGCGGGAGGCCGGTCGGCTCGAGGCCATCAAAGACCGCTGGTTCGGCGAGCATGAGTAGCACGGCGACTTGAGCGGCTCGTATCGCACCTTTTCCCCTCGGGTCTCACCCCAAGAGCGGCCGGACTGGTGCGGCGGGCTCAACCCCGGTCAGCTTGGTGTCGAGCCCCTGGAAGGGAACCGTGAAGCGGTTGTGGTCGATGCCCAGCAGATGCAGCATGGTGGCGTGCAGATCCCGCACATGCACCACGTCTTCGA
>RFVE01000555.1 GCA_009922585.1 Planctomycetia bacterium | reverse complement strand
CCGATCGGCCAGCCAGCCGGCTCCACGGAGCACGGGACGGGCGAGGGCCAGCACCAACAGACAGAGGGCGGCGATCCGCACCAGCAGCAACAGCAGGTGCTGCAGCCGCAGCCGGCGCCGGCTCTCCCGGGCACGCAGCTGCAGAAACCGCAACGCCGGAAAGGCATGCGGCACCGGCTTCCGCCGCATCAAGAGATGCAGCACCACCGGCACCGCCACCAGTGCCATGCCGCCAAGCAGCAGCCCGTTAAGGAAAGAAAGGCCCATGGACGCAGTCTACCGCAGCTCCTACGCCCGCTGCTGGCGGCTGATCAGGTACTCCATCAGGGCGGTGTCGAACGGCATGCTGGTGTCGAGCGGCACATAGTCGATGCCGGCCCGCTGGCAGGCGTCGCGGTATTGATCCCGGAACCGCTCCACCCCGCTGACATAGCCCTGGCGGGCGGCGTCGGCATCGACCACCATTCGCTGGCCGCTCTCCGGTTCGGTCAGCTCGACCATGCCCTCGAAGGGAAACCGCACCTCCGCCTCGTCGAGCACATGAAACAAGATGATGTCATGGCTGCGGTGCCGCAGCCGCAGCAGCGCGTCACGAATCGCCGCCGGCTCGGCCAACAGGTCACTGAAGATCATCAACAGCGAGCGGTGCCGCAGCATCGCCCCGATCTGCACCAGGCTGCTGGCAATCTCCGAAGTGCCGGTCGGCCTCAGCTTGGCCAGCAGGGAAAGCACCTCCGAGATCTGGCTTCGCCGCGACCGGGCCGGCAGGCTGGCCTGCAGCTTTTCCCCGAAGACCATCAGGCCGCAGGGGTCCTGCTGGTGGACCATCAGCCAGCAGAGGGCGGCCGCCAGCGAGATCGAATAGTCGAGCTTGGTCAGCTGCTGACGGTAGGTGTAGCCCATCGAGGCACTGGCATCGATCACCAGATAGCCGGTGATGTTGGTTTCGGCCTCATACTTCTTGACGTAGTGCTTATCGGTCTTGGCGTATATCAACCAGTCGATGTCTTTGGGATCATCGCCGGGAGCGTAGCGGCGGTGCTCGCTGAACTCGACCGAAAAGCCATGGAACGGGCTGGAGTGCAGCCCCTGCAGGAAGCCCTTGACGATGAACTTGGCCCGCAGGTCGAGCCGGGCAATCTGCTGGACGACATCGGGCTTGAGATACTCTTCGACCGCGCG
>RFVE01000554.1 GCA_009922585.1 Planctomycetia bacterium | reverse complement strand
CTGGTTCGCACCTTCGGCCTGCACATGACCCGGCTCGATATCCGCCAGGATGCCCGCCGCTATGAGGAAATTCTTGGCGACATCTTCGCCGCCGTCGGTCGGCTCCCCGAAAAGACCGCTTACGCAGCCCTGTCTGGTGCCCACCGACGCCGGCTGCTCATTGAGACAATGGGCACCACCACCGAGATCCCTGAGGACGGACTCGATGCCCTCACACTCGACACCCTGCAACTGTTTGCCACGCTGCAGCGGGCATCTGTCTGCTTTGGCCACGCCTGCCTCGGCGGCTCGATCATCAGCCTGACGAGAACCCCGGCCGATGTGCTGGCGGTGCTCTGGCTCTGGCGGTGGGCCGTCGGCCGGGCGGGGGCCCGCGGCGAACCGGTCGGTGGCCACGACATCGCCATCGTGCCGCTGTTTGAGAAGATTGCCGATCTGGCCAATGCCGAGGAGACGCTGGGGGCGATTCTCGATGAACCGGCTTACGCCGAGCATCTGGCCCGCAGCGGCAACCGACAGATCGTGATGGTCGGCTATTCCGACAGCACCAAAGACGGCGGCTACCTGGCTGCCTGCTGGGGACTGCAGGACGCTCAGCGGAAACTGCACGATGCCGCCGAGTCCCGAGGGATCGGCTTCTGTCCCTCCCCGCCAAAAGCCTCGACGGCTCGCTGCGGCTGACCGAACAGGGTGAGGTGCTGGCCGAGCGGTACGACGACGCCGAAATTGCCAGTCGCCATCTCGAGCAGGTCTCGTGGGCCACGCTGGTGGCCTCGAGTGTCCGCCGGGTTGATCCCGAGCCGGCCTGGACCGAATTGGCTGAGTGGATGTCGGCCCGCAGCCGCGAGGTCTACCGCGACCTGGTCGATCAGCCCGGCTTCATCAGCTACTTCTCGCAGACCACGCCGATCGAAGACATTGAAAATCTGCCGATCGCCTCGCGGCCTTCGCGTCGCCGGGGCGAACGCAGCCTTGATGACCTGCGGGCGATCCCCTGGGTATTCGCCTGGACGCAGAACCGCTGCATGATTCCCGCCTGGTACGGGCTGGGCACGGCCCTGATTGAAATCAAGTACGACGACCGGCAGCGGTGGCGGACCGTCTGCGACATGTACCGAGGCTGGCCTTTCTTTCAGGCGACGATCGACAACGCCACGCTCGCCCTTGCCAAGGCCGACATGGTGAT
>RFVE01000553.1 GCA_009922585.1 Planctomycetia bacterium | reverse complement strand
TACGTCAGTGCCGTCAACCGGGCGCCGCTGAACACCTTTGGTTTCGATGATGCCATCGGCATGATGCTGCTGCCGCTGGCGATCGGCCCGGCCGGGGCGCGGCTGTCGCTCGACCGGCTGCTCTGGCGGCGGGCGGGAGCTGTGGGGCCGCGGGTCTCGGCCACCGTTGCCCTCCGGCTGATTCAGGTCCATCTCTGCGTGGTCTATTTCTTTTCCGGTGCCGGCAAACTCTTTGGAGCAAGCTGGTGGGAGGGGACCGCGCTGTGGGGTGCCGTCGCCAACAGCCAGTACCGCACCCTCGACCTGACCTTTCTGGCCTGGCACCCGCTGCTGACCAACGCCTTGACACTGGGCACGCTGTTCTGGGAATTCTCGTATCCAGCCCTCGTCTGGCCGCGGCTGACCCGACGGCTGGTTTTGGCGATGGCGGTGCTGGTGCACTTGGGAATTGGCCTGGCAATGGGCATGATGGAGTTTGGGTTGGCGATGATCGTTGCCAACCTGGCCTTCCTGCCGCCCGGCCTCGGCCTCAAGGCCGGCGGACTCGCTTCACCTGTTTCTTCTCCTTCCTCTCCCAAGCAGTGACGCTGTTTCATGATTGACACCCTCGCCGTAGTCGGTGCCACCGGTGCCGTTGGCCGTATCATCCTCAACCTGCTTGTGAGCCGGAACTTTCCGGCCCGGCAGATCAAACTGCTTGCCTCAGCCCGCTCCGCCGGCCGGACGATCGAGGCAGGAGGGCGGCAGTTCACGGTCGAAGCCCTGACCCCAGAGGCCTTCACCGACGTGCAGATCGCCATCGGCAGCACGCCGGACGAGGTTGCGGCCGAGTTCGTCCCCTGGGCCGTCGAGCGGGGCACGGTCGTGGTCGATGAGTCGGCCCACTTCCGGATGCAGCCCGACGTACCGCTGGTGGTGCCGGAGATCAACGCCGACGCGATCGCCAGCCACCGGGGCATCATCGCCAGCCCCAACTGTTCGACCACCCAGATGGTGATGGTGATGAAACCGCTCCACGATGCCGCCCGGGTGCGACGGGTGATCGTCAGCACCTATCAGGCGGTCAGTGGTGCCGGGCTGGCGGCGACCAACGAACTGCGGGACGGCCTCACCGCCTGGCTCGGGGGCAGGGCCGAGACCCCGCAGGTGTTTGCCCACCGAATCGCCGCCAACCTGATTCCGCAGATCGG
>RFVE01000552.1 GCA_009922585.1 Planctomycetia bacterium | reverse complement strand
CAGAGCCCGGGCCAGCGGCAGGGGATCGGCGCCGGGAAGCCTCCGCAGCATGGCGAGGCTGCCCCGCAGGTCGGCGACGATCTGGCGAATCTCGCTGTCGCGATAGAACGATTGCAGCCAGAAGACGGCTACCCGGCGGATGCCGCTGCGGATCGGCAGCACCTCATGCACGAGCGTTGTCGGATAGGCGATGGCTGCGCCGGCTGGCAGTTTGATGTCTTGAGTCTCGCCGCCGGGCAGGTGGAGCCGCAGTTCTCCGCCGGTGTAGTTGTCGGGCGGATTCAAGAAGAGGGTAACCGAAATATCGTGGCGGATCGGCGGCTGACCGCCCATGACGGCGTCGGTGTGGGGGCCGTAGCCGTCACCGGGGTGGTACTCCGCAAAGATCGTCGGTGAGCAGGCTGCTGGTGAGAGCTGTTCGGCCAGCAGGTGCGATCGTGTCAGGGCGGCAGACAGAATGATCTCAAACTGCCTCAGGCCGGGCCACTGGCGGTCAATCTGCCGATTGGCTTTGACCTGGCGGGCGGTTCCTGCCGCCGTCCCTCGGCCATCCTCAAAGACAGCATTATCGAAGCGGGCCGCAATATCGGCGATTTCGTTGGCAGTGAGCAGGTTTGGAAGCGTGAGCAGCATCTGGTCGGCCCCGTGGCAGCGGTAACGTGAAGTCTGGTTTCTGGCGGGTATGATAGAGGGAGTTCAATTGCATCCGCGACCATGTAGCACCCGAAAGTAGCTCGTGACTGAATCAGCTTCGCCCTCCGCCGACCCCCTCTTTGCAGCCCGTGTATCGATCGAGCAGGTTGAAGAGGGGACTGAACTGGCTCCCAAATTTGACGAGAAGGGATTTATTCCCTGTGTCACGACCGACCACGCTTCAGGCGAACTGCTGATGGTGGCTGTCATGAATCGGGAGGCTCTCGAAAAGACGATTGCCAGCGGCGAGGCCCACTATTACAGCCGGAGCCGCCAGTGCCTCTGGCACAAGGGAGCGACCAGCGGGCTGGTCCAGAAGGTGGTCGAAATGCGAATCGACGACGACCAGGATTGTGTCTGGCTGCGGGTTCAGGTGGCCGGTGGAGCCAGCTGTCATGTGGGGTACCGGTCGTGCTTCTATCGCAAGGTGCCGGTAGGTGACCAGCGGGCCGCTGGCTCGGCGCTTGAGTTTCTGGAAACTGAAAAGACCTTCGACCCCAA
>RFVE01000551.1 GCA_009922585.1 Planctomycetia bacterium | reverse complement strand
TCGAGCAGGTGCTGCTGGCATTCGGGGTGGGCCAGCACTTCGGCACCGGGGTGATCGAGCTTCAGTTGCAGTAGGCCCTGCTCACTGAAGGTCTCGTGGACGATGCAGCTGCCAGGCCAGAGGGTGAGTTCTCGTCCGCTTTGGCTTTGCACCCAACGTCCGAGGTTTTGATCCGGTGCAAACAGGATCGGTCGATCGGCCGGCAGCTGTCGGACCAGATCAACGGCATTGCTGCTGGTGCAGATCAGATCGCTCTGCGCTTTCACCGCGGCCGAGCAGTTGATGTAGCTGACCACGAGGTGGTCAGGGTGCTCGGCCCGGAACTGGGCGAAGCCATCCGCGGGGCAGGCGTCCGCCAGGGTGCAGCCAGCCTCCAGGTCCGGCAGCAACACGGTCTTCTGCGGGCTGAGGATCTTGGCCACCTCGGCCATGAAGTGCACCCCGCAGAAGACGATGACGTCCGCATCGGTGGCGGCCGCCTTCCGGGAGAGTTCCAGCGAATCGCCGATGAAATCAGCGACGTCCTGGATCTCAGGCTCTTGGTAGTAGTGGGCCAGGATCACGGCATTGCGCTGCCGTTTCAACGCGGCGATCGCCTCCGGGAGATCCCGGTGAGCAGGGCAACCGGAGGAGGTGTTCTGGGCTGCCGCGAAAACCAAGGCTCTGGCCCTAAGTGGTGCAGGATGGCGGAAGCCTAGGCACCGCTTGGCCACCCTCCGCATTGCCATCGCCGGAGATCTGCATGGCCAGTGGGATGGTCTGGATGAAGAGGTCTTGGCGGCACTGGCGCCCGATGCCCTCTTGGTGGTCGGTGACCTGAGCGACGGTCAGCAGCTGATCCCCAAGCGGCTGACGCGCCTGAGCCTGCCGATGGCCTGCATCCTCGGGAACCACGACACCGGTCGCGATGCCAGCGGTCGCACCCTGCAGCGTCAATTGGACCTGTTGGGTGACCTCCATTGCGGCTGGGGCCTGCGGGAGTTGCACCCACCGGGGCTGGCCGTCGTCGGTGCTCGGCCCGCCAGTGCCGGAGGCGGTCACTACCTCAATCGCGCTGCCGAAGCGGTCTTTGGGCCGGTCGGCTTGGAGGAGTCCGCTGAACGCATCCATGCGGCGGCCCTCTCGGCCGATCCGCTCCTGCCCCTGGTGGTGCTGGCCCATTCCGGACCGAGTGGTTTGGGAAGTGGGGCCGCCGATCC
>RFVE01000056.1 GCA_009922585.1 Planctomycetia bacterium | reverse complement strand
GATTCTGCCGAAGTCGAGTTCATGCAGGCAGTCGAACAGTACAAACGGACTTCTGGTCGGAAGTTCCCCACCTGCAGCGAGATGCTGGCGGTAGTCCGCTCACTCGGATATGTCCGTGTGCTCCCCGCCGAAGAAGATGCGAAGTGCGAATCGGCCTTGTCGCCTTGTCAGCATCTGGCCTAGTGTCTCTCCGGCTCTTTTCCGACTGGTGAAGCCACTGGGCGGGAAGAATCGTGTGCCAATGGACGCTGCCATGCCACAGTTCTTTTTTTCGCATTTTAGGTATCGCCTCGGGGGGGCTGCCGTGCTGCTTGTGGTAGTGGTTTCAGCCATCGGTTGCCATCGGCTGACCGCCAATGATTCCAGCGAGGGCGTGCGGCTCTACCAGCAGGGAAACTATCTCGGGGCGGTCAATTCCTTTCAGCGGGCACTTGATCAGCAGCCGGGCAACCCTGACTGCTTCTACAACCTCGGAGCCACCTATCACCAACAAGGGAAACTCTTCGGCCGACCTGGCGACCTTGAGACTGCCGAGCAGTATTACCACCTCTGCCTCGCCCGTGCCCCCGACCATGCCGCCTGCCAGCGAGGCCTCGCCGTATTGCTTGTCGAGACTGGCCGACCAGGCGAGGCCATCAAACAGCTGGAGCAGTGGGCAGTCCGAGATCCTGACAGCCCGGAACCCCACATCGAGATTGCCCGCCTTTGCCAGGAGCAAGGAAATCTGCCTGCGGCGGAAGAGCAACTGGCCGCTGCCTTGGCGGTTGATCCCGATAATTCCCGGGCGTTGGTCGCCCGAGGCCAGCTGAGTGAGGCGGCTGGTAATACCCAGCAGGCACTGGCCAGCTACTCCCGGGCGTTGGAACTCGACCGCAATCAGCCGACCGTGATGGTCAAAGTGGCAACCCTTCAGAACGGGGCAGCTGCTGCAACCGTCGCCGCTCGGCCGCCACCGACCGGTGTTTCGCCAGCGGCCCGATGATCCCGGTGGGAAAGGGCCGCCCGTTGACCCTGCCGGTGATTGGGCCGTATTCTCTGCGAATCGGGATAGCCGGATTTTTGTCGGTCAGCCCGACCCTCTACGGAGACATTCATGGCGACGGTGGCTGACAGGGTCTTCAATTTTTCGGCGGGGCCGGCCGTCCTGCCGCTTGCGGTACTTGAGCGGGCCCGGGATGAACTACTTTCGCTGCCCGGCGTTGGCATGTCGGTGTTGGAGATCAGCCATCGCAGCAAGGCCTTCGACGAAATTCTTGAACGGACGCTGGCTGACCTTGGCAGCCTCATCGGGCTTGGTGACGACCACGAACTGGTTTTGCTTCAAGGAGGAGCCAGCCTCCAGTTCGCGATGGTTCCTTTGAACCTGCTCGCCGGGCAGTCGGCAGCAGCGAACTACATCCTGACGGGAACCTGGGGGAAAAGTGGGCTCAAAGAAGCCATGCGGATTGGTCCAACCCACATTGCCTGGGACGGTGAACAGACTGGCTATGACAGGCTGCCAGCACCGACCGACATCGGCCTCTCCGAAAATCCATCATTCGTTCACATCACAAGTAATGAAACCATTCAAGGGGTGCAGTGGCAGCAGCTTCCCGAGGTAGGAGACACGCCGCTGGTTTGTGATTGTTCAAGCGACTTCTTATCACGGCCGATTGAGCTGAATCGATTCGGACTTCTCTACGCGTGTGCCCAGAAAAATGCTGGGATTGCCGGTGTGACGGCGGTGGCAATTCGCAAAGATCTGCTCGAGCGTTCCCCCGACAGTCTTCCCGCGATGCTTGACTACCGGACTTTTGTCAGCAAGGGTTCCCGGCCCAACACGCCGCCGGTCTTTGCCATTTATGTGTTGGGACTCGTCTGTGACTGGCTGCTTCGGGAAGTGGGTGGCCTGGAGCAGATGGCCGCACAGAATGCCGCCAAGGCGGCCCTCCTCTATGACGTGTTGGATGCCTCTGAGGGTTTCTATCGCGGTCATGCGGCGGCGGACTGCCGCTCGCAGATGAACGTCACCTTCCGGCTACCGTCGCCCGAACTCGAGCAGGTGTTTTTGGAGGAAGCCTCCCGTCATGGGCTCTCTGATCTCAAGGGGCACCGATCGGTGGGGGGAATTCGAGCCAGCGTTTACAATGCGATGCCAGAGGCTGGCGTGCTGGCTCTGCGGGATTTCATGAACGACTTCAGGAATGCCCGCAGTTAGCCGGTAAGCCGGGCATCACCTGCCGCTTGCCGCGGTGGTCAGGTCAGTGTGGCCCCAGCGTGCTCCCTGATGTGCTGCCGACGCCAATCAGAACAAACAACAGCCACAACGAACTCTAGAGGAACCCGGCCCTGTCCGCCGAAGCGTAGCCATGCCATCGATCATCGTACTTGACAAACTCAGCCCTGACGGAATTGCCCTGCTCGATGCGGCGGCGGTCAATGGCATCAGTTATGAGGTGCGAACGGGCCTTGCTGGTACTGAGTTGCGGGAGGCGTTAGCGCAGCACGATGGCGCGATCTGCCGCAGTGGTGTGAAGATCACGGCTGAAGCGCTCGCTGGGAACCAACGGTTGCGGGCAATCGTGCGGGCCGGTGTTGGCACCGACAACATCGACAAGCAGGCGGCGACCCGGCAGGGTATCGTGGTAATGAACACCCCGGCCGGCAATACCATCAGCACGGCCGAGCATGCCTTTGCGCTGATTCTGGCTCTTTCTCGTAATGTGGCCGCCGCCGATGCCAGCCTGCGTGAACATCGTTGGGATCGGGGAAAGTTCATGGGGGTTCAGCTTGCGGGGAAGACGCTCGGAATCGTTGGGATGGGTCGAATCGGGCAGGCGGTCGCCAGCCGGGCCCGGGCCTTTGATATGCGGGTTGTCGGCTTTGATCCCTTTCTTGCTACCGAGCGGGCGAGTGAGCTTGGGGTTGAGCTTGTCGGCAGCGTCCGAGAGATGCTGCCGGAGGTCGATTACCTTACCGTCCACACCCCCCTGACCGCCGAGACCCGCTACCTTATTGGGAAGGAAGAACTGGCAATCCTCAAGCCCGGTGTGAGGCTGATCAACTGTGCCCGGGGAGGGATCTACGATGAGCAGGCGTTGCTTGAGGGCCTCCAGAGCGGAAGTGTCGCCGGGGTCGCGCTTGACGTGTTTGAGAACGAACCCTGCACTGAAAGTCCGCTGTTCGACCAGCCGGGCGTGCTCGTGACGCCGCACCTTGGGGCCAGCACTGAGGAGGCACAGTCTCAAGTCGCCATCGAGGGTGTCAACCTTTTGACCGATTTCCTTCGCACCGGAACTGTGCGGCACTCGGTCAATTCCAGCCCAATCGACCCGGCCGCTCTGGAGGGAGTGCGGGGATTTCTCGATCTTGGCTGGCGGCTCGGAGTGCTGCTCTCGCAGCTTGACGAACAGCCACCGAAATCGGTCTCGATTGCGTACCGCGGTGAAATCGCATCTCGCAACACCCGGCTGGTGACAGCTGCCTTCGCTGCCGGGCTACTCGAAACCGCCCTTGAGGATGTGAATATTATTAATGCCGAGATGCTGCTCCGCGAAAGAGGCATTGAGCTTGTCGAACAGAGCCGTTCTGATCCGGGGGCGTTCAGTTCGGTTGTCGCCGTTGACCTGGTTGCAGGTGACCATGTTCACCGCGCAGCAGGCACCCTGTTCGGCCGGTCGATGCCGCGACTGGTCCAGCTTGAGGGGCACCGGCTTGAGGCATACCTCGACGGCACCCTGTTGGTATTCACTCACCAGGACGTTCCCGGCATCATCGGCCGGGTGGGGACTGCTTTCGGTGGGAGCGGCGTCAATATTGCCCAAATGACCGTCGGCCGCTCTGCACCTGGTGGTGATGCCATCGGCGTCTTGAACCTCGACCAGCCGCCCTCGGTCGAAGCCCTTGCTCAGGTCGCCGCCTGCGAAGGTATCTGTTCGGCTCGAGTCTGTAACCTTCCGGCGGCAGGGCAGTTGCCGTATTGGCTGGCCACTCCACCTGCGGCTGCCCGCGGGTAATGCAGTGAACGCTGGTGAGGTGAATCTTGTTGAGGCCACCGATCAGCGTCAGGCCATTAGCAGGCTGGGGAAGTTGTCTTTCACCGCCAGATGTGGCGACCGACACCCCGGAAAACCTTTGGCGTTTTGGGGTGTTGCCCAGATGGCAAAAGGCTAGGGAAGGCTTATTTCACGGACAGTCAGCGGCCTTCACCGTATTGGTCGTGCTCACCTGCCTGCCGGCTGGAGCCGAGCCGGAAACCATTCCTGACCAGACTGCCCGACGACTACTCGAGGCGGTGGCTGAGCGGGGCTATCACGACACCTCGCTGCTGATTCTTGATCAGCTTGATGACGATCAAGATCTTACCGAGGAGTTTCGCCGCCTGATTCCCCTGCGAAGGGCGGCTGCCCTGGTCGCTTCAGTTCGCCTCGATCCTGACCAGACGAAACGGCAGCAGGTCTACGCAGATGCTCGAACGGAGATCGATCGGCTTCTCTCTTCCAGTAACGATTCAGGGGTGATCTCAGAAGCGGCCCTGCAGCGTGGCCTCTTGCTGATGGAACAGGGGCGGCTGCGGCGAGAGCAGGCGTCGGCCGCTCCCGATGGAATCGCGGCCGCCGCCAAACTGTTTGCCGAGGCGGTTCCTGCCCTTGTCGGTGCAGCGGGTGCCGGGCCCACTGGAGGATCTGCTCGTGTTGCGATTGAGCGAGAACTGGCAGAGGTGAACGGCCGACTGGCGGAGTACTGGAACCGTCAGGTGTTGCCTCGGGCAGAACGGCTGGCCTGCGATCGGCTCGAAGAAAAACGTGAACGTCTGCGTGGACGTCTGGTTCAGCTCGATCTTCTCGCAGCTGAGGCAACGGCCGAACAGGCGCGATGCTTTCCGGCAGGCTCGGAGGCTCGTCGGTTGGGCTTTAAGCGAGCTGCTGACCAGTATCGGGCCATTGCCGAAAAGCAGCCGACTCGGGCTGCGGGCCTCTGGGCGCGGGTGGAAGAGGGCCGCACCTTGATTGATTTGGGGGAGGGAGAACGCGGAGTCAATCTGCTCAGTGAGATCCTCAAGCTCCCGGCGACTGAGATGCTGATTGAGCGGCTGCAAGTACGGGCCCTTGCCGCAATCCTTGAATACTGGCAGAAGACAACTGATCTGCGAGACGACGCCGGCTTTGACGACCGGCTGCGGCGGCGAGTGCTTGGACTTGGTCCGCCAGATCGCCTCGACGCAGATGCGGAAATCCCTCTCGCTGACCGCCTCCGTCGACAGCCGCTGATTGAAGACGTGCGGCAGCTGGCGAACGATGTCGCGAAGGCAGGGGGCGAGCATGCTGCCGCAGCCCGTGAAATGCTCGAACAGCTCGACAGTCGGGGGCAGGCTGCCGCCCGCCGGCTGGGCCAGACATTCGACGCCGCCGTCGATCAGGCCCGGCGGGCGATTGTGGCCGTGCAGGCCGACCCGACCGACCTGCGGTGCGCGGCTGCCCGTGAACAGATTCAGAAGGCTCTTTATGTCGGGAGAACTGATCCACCGGATGATCCTGCTGCTCGTCAGCAGCAACTCCTCGAGCTTCGCTATCAGCTAGCCTTCGTCCTCTACGAGTGGCATCGATATCACGAGGCCGCCGCCGTTGGAGAAGAATTTCTGATCAGTGCCCCGGCCGCACCGATCAGCCGGAAGGCGGCTACGATCGCACTTGCCAGCTGGCAGGCATTACAAAAGCAGCCGAACCAGGCCTGGGGCCGGACTGTGGTGGGCCAACTGGCCCGGCTCATCGAGGTGATCATGCGACAGTGGCCCGATGATGCTGAGTCAGCTGCAGCCGCACTGCTCGCGATCGACCTTGCCGCTGCCTCCGGCGACCACGCTGCCATTGAGACGATTCTTGCCGGCCTGCCATTGACCAGTGATGGCCGCGCAGAAGCGCTGCTTCGCGGTGGTGTGGCTCTCTGGCGGCTCAGTAATGTGGAGGATGAGCCAGACGGGTCATCCGCCGCCAAGGTGTCGGCCAGTCGCGCTGCCCGAGCAGCTAGCCGGCTTGATGAGGGACTGCAACTTATTGCGGATGAACCCACGCTGGCTGAACCGATTGTCTCGCTGGCTGCGGCCGCCGCAGTAGCCCGTTGTCAGATTGCACTGGCGACAGGAAGCGAAGCTGCCGAAAGGCTGTTGCCGTTGCTGACCCATGATTTGTACGGTCCTTGGACGCTGCTCCGCGACCCGGTCGCCGGTCTCTCTCCGCAGCTTGATGAACCCGGTCTCACCTGCTGCTTGATGGGATTCATGCGGGCCCGTCAGTTTGACCTTGCCGAAGAAGCGATCACGACCCTCACTCAAAGGCTGGCGGAGGATGGAGGGGCTCAAGTCCGTTTGGCGGCCACAGCCGGGGTGCTGGGTCGTGAGCTGTTTGAAGAACTAGGTGCTGCTACCCCAATCCCTGGCCGGGAGGAGGCCTTGAACCTGCTGGTTCGCCTCCTTGCCGTTGCAGCCTCACCCCCTGCCCCACGGGCCCTGATGATCTGGGCGGCCACGACCCTCAAGCAGTTGGGAGAGGCGGGCGGTCCGCTTGACCAGTTGGTGCCCCGTGAACGCCGTCGCGATTTACTCGAGCAGGCAGCCGCCGCAATGCAGCAGTTGGTAGCAGCGGAGCCGGCAACAGGTCAGCCTTCTCTGAGGCTCCAACTCGCCGGGGTTTGGACAGCCCTCGGTCGTTGGCGGGAGGCCCTTGATCAACTTGATCGTGTGGTCACCGATCCCCAGGCAGCCCGCTCAGTTCTCCAGCAGCGGAAGGTAGCAGAACTCCTTGAGGCACTAGCCCGGACCCAGCCAGATGCGGCTCTCGCTCGGCAGTTGTTCCGCAGCGCAGTGATGGGCCGTTCGGTCGGTCGGGCATCAGCATGGGGGTGGGGCAGGCTTGCCAGTCGAATCTCCCGGCAGGCATTTTCCAGTGAAGATGAGGAGGCCCGTCAGCTGAAGGCACTCTACTTCGAGGCCCGCTATCGGCTGGCTAGCTGCCGGCTGGCATGGGCGAACCTCGAGGTCGATGCGACTGCCGCTCGGCGGCAACTGCAGCAGGCGGCAGCTGAGTTGGAAATCGAATCACGGCTTCACCCAGACCTCGGCGGGAAGGATTTTCAGCACCGCTTTGAACAACTCCGCGAGGCGATCAGCCAAGAGCTTGCCAGTCCAGCAGGAGACGACTCATGAAGCGGGGCAGTCGGGTAGGGCGCAGAGAGTTTCCCCTGGCAAGGCTCTTTTTCATGAGCTGCTTGCTTTCGGGCGGGCTCGTGTACCCGGCGGCGGCAGCTGACCGGGTGGTGACCTCAGCGGCGACACTGCTCGGAGAGGTGGTGAGCATGACTCCCGATGCCCTCGAATTCCGTGAGCAGGGATCGGCTGGTCGCCCCCGGCAGATCCCCGTCGATGAGATTATGAGCCTTGTGTTGGAGAGTGAGCCGCCGCGGGTAACCGAGGCGAGGCGGCTGCTCGAGCAAGATGATTTTCAGGCCGCCGCTGCCGTTCTTGAAGAAGTGAGCCAAGTTGAGCTCGATGTTGCCTCAGCCGCAGCGAGGGGAGAATACGCCTACGTCAAAGCCGCTGTCGTCGGCCGGCAGGCGTTGGTATCCGGCAATGATTCGGATCTGGCGGTGGCTACCGTCACAGACTTTCTTGATCGCTTCAGCCGCAGCATTCACCGCTATGAAATGATCGAGCTGGCGGGTGATCTGGAGCTGGCGATGGGCGAGCGGGAAGCAGCGTTGTCACGGTATCGCCAACTTGCCAAGGGGCCGCAGTCACTGGCAATCCGTGCCGCTCGCCGTGAGGGGGAGACCTTGCTTGAAATGGGCCGTGCCGCTGAGGCTGCCATAGTCCTCGCGGCTGCCGCCGACCTGCCGGCAGGGAATTCAGCCAGCCGACTGGAACGAACTGCCGCCAAGATTGTTCGGCGGCTGCTAGCCACCACTGAACCACCGGCTGCCACCGATGAAAAGGGGCAGCGGCAGGTGGCCCGTGCATATGCCACGCTGGGACGAGCCTCATTGGCGGCGGGTCGGGATCAGGATGCGCTGATTGCCTACCTGACGGTCGATCTGGTCCATAACCAGGATCAAGAAAGTCACGCTGAGGCCCTCTTCCGATTGCACGAACTTTGGAATCGAGGGCAGTATCCACAGCGGGCAAACGAGGCTGCGCGGCGGCTTGAGGCTGATTATCCGGAGAGTTCCTGGGCGAGCCGGCTTGCGCAGGCGAGGGATTGAGCCTCCGGGTGGCTTGGCGAAGCCGTACTGCTGCCGGTAACCTACACCGCGGCCGACAGTGCATGCCCACGGAGAGGCGGCCGACTCGTTCGACAGGGATGTGAATGATGCAAAAGCAGCAAGTAGTCTTGTGGCGGGCTGTGCCGCTGCTGGCTCTGGTCGCCTTTACGACAAGCCTTTCAGGAGCCGCAGCTCAGGAACCGGCCGGGGATGCTGGAGCTGTGCCAGAGGCGGTGGCAGTTGCTCCAGCGGTTGGAGAGCCTGTTGCTCCATCAGACGCCCCGCCCGCCCCGCAAAATCTGCTGGTCTATTACTTTCGGGCTTTGGGCCCAACGTTTGTCATTGTTTTTCTCGGCCTGTCTTTTGCTCTCGTCGCCCTGCTGGTGATGTGCTTCCTGCAGTTGCGGCGAACGGTTCTGCTGCCGCCGGAACTGGTGGAAGGCTTCGAGGCTCACATCGAGAAAAAAGAGTTTCAACAGGCGTATGAACTGGCCAAGGGCGATGACTCACCGCTGGGGCGGGTGCTGGCAGCGGCGCTGGTCAAGCTCCAGATTGGCTACGAGCAGGCCCTTGAGGCGATGCGGGAGGTGCAGGCCGAGGAGGTGATGCGACTGGAGCATAAGATCAGCTACGTCTCGCTGGTCGGTGCATTGGCCCCGATGTTCGGCCTGCTTGGGACGGTGAGTGGAATGGTTGCGGCCTTTTCAGTGATCGCCCAATCGGCCACCCAGCCCAAGCCGGCAGAGCTTGCCTCAGGCATTTCCCAGGCGCTTGTGACGACGCTGATCGGCCTCTGGTTGGCGATTCCGGCAAACGCCTGCTTCAGCCTGTTTCGAAATTGGCTGGAACGGTTTTCGATCGATCTCGATAGCGAGAGTGTGCGGCTGATCGCCAAGGTGCCGGTCGCGAAAAAATAACTGTCACTGACGGCGGTGAAGCTTAGTGCAGCGGAGCAGAGAGAAGAGGCGTGGTAGCAGTGGCAGCCAGAACCAGTGGTCCAGCGACGACAGAGTTCGACATGACGCCAATGATTGACGTCACCTTCCAGTTGATCACCTTTTTCATGTTCGTGCTCAACTTCAGTGAGGCAGAACAGGATGAGCGGATTCAGCTGCCGGCCAGCCAACTGGCGAAGCCAGCGGAAGGAGTGGTGGAGATCCCAATCACCATGCAGTTGACAGCTGACGGTGGGGTGCTTTATGCCGGGGAGATCCTGCCTGTCAATCAGATCGGACGGTCACTTGAGCAGGAGCGGGAGGTCATCATCGCGGCAGGGAAGGATCCGACACTGGCCACAGTGATCGTGCGGGCTGATGGCAGGGCCCGTACCGGGGATGTTCAGCAGGTCATCAGAATCTGCCAGGAACAGGGCTTTGAGCGGTTTGCCCTCCGCGCTCTCTACAAGCCGGAGTGATCGATGACCCTGCCTGCTCCGAAGCGTCGGCGACTTGAAAAGATGGCGATCAACATGACGCCAATGATTGACGTCGTCTTTCAGTTAATGATTTTCTTCATGCTCACCCTCAACATCATCGCGCCGGAGGGTGACTTTGATATTCGCATGCCGTTGTCCAAGTCGGCTGGTCCCCCGACGGACGACTTACAACTGCCGCCGATCCGGGTGCGACTCACCGCCAACCCCGCCGGCGGCCTGCTGGCGATGACGATGAATGGTGAGCCGGTTTCCGGCTTCGATGACTTGCAGCAGCGGGTGGCGGGGATTGTCGAGGCGGCGTTGGCCTCCGGTGGAGCGGCTGAGGACGTTGAACTGGAATTAGACTGTGATGAGGACCTCGATTACTCACAAGTGGTGCAGGCGATCACGGCGGTTTCAGGCCGCATCGAGGATGGTCGGGTGATCGAGATGATCAAGAAGATCAGTTTTGCCCCTCCCGCCACTGCGACAGAATGACCATGGCCGTCGGCAGTGTCCGCGAAGACTACAAGCTGTCACCGCCGGGGATGGAACTGCTCGTGGACGCTCCGGAGCCGGCCCGAGTCGACGTGGGTGTACCGCTGGGTCGTAGCGATGCTGGCGTGACCGAGCATCTCCTGGACATGCCGCAGATCGACACCACCGGCAACCAGATGGGTGGCGAAGCTGTGCCGCAGGGTGTGCGGTGAGATGTCGGCTGCCAGGCCGGCGGCTGCGGCGTGCTCATGGACGATTTCCCAGATCCGCATCCGGGAAAGCCGATTGCCCCGGGTCGAGAGTAGCAGCCAGTCGGCCTGGCCACCACGGGCGGCGAACCGGCCCCGGTAGCGTTCCAGCCAGTCGGCAATTGCCGTCTGGGCTCGGCCGCCGAGCGGCACCACTCGCTCCTTGTTTCCCTTGCCGTGGCAGGTGCAGAACTGTTCGTGGAGATGAAGGTCGTCTAGCCGCAGGGCCGAGACCTCTGAGGCCCGACAGCCGGTAGCGTACAGCAATTCGAGCAATGCCCGGTCGCGGGCTCCTGCCGCTGTAAACCGTGAGGGGCTGTCGAGCAGCCGATCGACTTGCTGCGGGCTGAGTACGCCCGGGATTGTCTCGTCGCGGCGGGCGAGGACCAGCCGTTCGGCCGGGTTGTCGGCGACCACCCCCTCAAGCTGCAGAAAGGCGTGAAAGCTCCGCAGCGTCGCCGCCTGCCGGGCGATGCTCGCCCGGGCCCTGCCCCGGCGGGCCAGATCACCGAGGAAATCTCCTAGGTCCTGAATGGTCACGGACAGCGGGCTCCGACCGCCAAGCCAGGCAGCGAATGCCTCAAGGTCGCGGCGGTAGGCCGCCTGAGTGTTTGCGGCAAGGCCGCGCTCATGCCGCACATAGGCGAGGAAGCGTTCGATCAGTTCACTGATCGTAATGCCCGCTAGTGGCTCCGGCTGGGGACCAGCAAAGGCGATCCGCCGCCTCCGAGATGGTCGGTCAGACCCTTCCCCCGCTGGTACTGCGGTCGTGTTCGGCTGACGGCGGGGCATGGGCCTGTCCGGTAAGGGAAACCCCGAGTGGCCACCAGGATGCCGCGGTCTCAGGGATCGTACCCCAGGTTCGGTGCCAGCCACCGCTCAACGTCCTTGACCGGCATGCCCTTGCGGGCGGCATAAGCTTCAACCTGGTCTCGGGTGATTCTGTCCACCGCAAAGTATCGGCTTTCGGGATGGCCGAAGTAGAGCCCGCTGACGCTGGCCGCCGGTGTCATCGCGTAGCTTTCAGTCAGGTGCATGCCGGCTGCCCGCTCGGCGTCAAGCAGGGCAAAAAGCGCCGGTTTTTCGGTATGGTCCGGACAGGCCGGATAGCCGGGGGCCGGTCGGATGCCACGGTACTGCTCAGCAATCATTGCCTCGTTGTCGAGGTTCTCGTCCTGGCCGAAGCCCCAGTCAATTCGGGCCTGCCGATGCAGCCATTCGGCAAAAGCCTCGGCCAACCGGTCGGCGAGTGCCTTGGCCATGATTGAGTTGTAGTCGTCATGTTCACGGTCAAAGCGAGCCGCCAGTTCGGCACAGCCATGGCCGGCGGTGCAGGCGAACCCCCCCAGGTAGTCCTTCCGGCCACTGGTCAGCGGCGCGACGAAGTCGGCGAGTGCGTAGAAGGTGTCCTGGCCCTTGCGTTCCCACTGCTGCCTCAGAGTATGAACCCGGCCGATTTCCTCGGTCCGCTCATCATCGCGGTAGAGCACGATGTCGTCGCCATCGCTGTTGGCTGGGAAGAAACCATAGACGCCCCTGGCCTCGAGTGATTCAGCGGCAACAATGTCATCGAGCATCCGCCGGGCATCGTCGAAGAGCTTGCGGGCCTCAGTGCCGACAGTGGCGTCCGCGAAAATGGCCGGATACTTCCCCTTCAGTTCCCAGGCCATGAAGAACGGTGACCAGTCGATAAAGGGCACCAGATCAGCCAGGGGCACCTTGGGGAGGGTCCGCACTCCCAGAAAACTTGGGGCAGAAATTTCAGCGACCGACCAGTCGGTGGTCCAGCGTTTGGCGACAGCCTGTTCGTAGGGAATCAGCGTGGCCTGCTGCCGCTTCTGAAAGTTCTCGACGTCACGGGCCTGGGCTGCCCGATTGGCCTCGGTGTACGCCTCCCGCAACGCCGGGTTGAGCAGGTTTTCAACCACGCCGGCTGCCCGCGAGGCATCGACGACGTGCACGACGTCACCAGAATACTGCGGGGCGATCTTGACAGCCGTATGGCGGGCTGAAGTGGTCGCCCCGCCGATCAGCAGTGGCACCTTGAACTTCTCGTGCTCAAATTCCTTAGCCACCTGCACCATCTCGTCGAGGCTCGGTGTGATCAGGCCCGACAGGCCGACCACGTCGACCTCCTCGTCGCGGGCCTTGTCGATGATGGTCGCGCACGGGACCATCACACCGATATCGACGACTTCGTAGCCGTTACAGCCCAAGACGACGCCGACGATGTTCTTGCCGATGTCATGAACGTCACCCTTCACCGTCGCCAGCAGCACCTTGCCCCGCTTCTTTTGCTCAGCACCTGCGGCCTTCCGCTCTTCCTCCATGTACGGCAAAAGGTGGGCGACGGCCCGCTTCATCACCCGGGCACTCTTGACCACCTGCGGCAGGAACATCTTCCCTTCACCGAAGAGGTCGCCGACCTTCTGCATGCCCCGCATCAGCGGGCCCTCGATGATCTCGAGGCTGGTGTCATATTCCTTGCGGGCGTCCTCGACGTCCTCTTCGACATAGTCGGCAAGTCCTTTCAGCAGGGCATGGCCGAGCCGGCCCTCAACATCGAGGCTTCGCCAGGCATCGGTCTTCGCATTACCACCACTCCCCTGCCCCTTCACCGTCTCGGCATACTCAATCAGCCGGTCAGTCGCGTCCGGCCGGCGGTCGAAGAGGACATCTTCGATCTTCTCCAACAGTTCCGGCTCAATTTCTTCGTAGACCGCCAACTGGCCGGCGTTAACGATGCCCATGTCCATTCCGGCCCGAATGGCGTGATAGAGGAAGGCGGCATGCATCGCCTCGCGGACAGCATCGTTGCCCCGGAAGGAGAATGAGATATTGCTCACCCCACCGGAAATCTTGGCAAGTGGCATCCTCTGCTTGATCTGCCGTGTCGCCTCGATGAAGTTCACCGCATAGGGGTTATGTTCCTCCATCCCCGTGGCGACGGTAAGGATGTTGGGATCAAAGATGATGTCTTCGGGGGGAAACCCGGCCTCTTCGGTGAGCAGCCGGTAGGCCCGCTCACAGATCGCCACCCGGCGTTCGATGTCGGTCGCCTGTCCCTCCTCGTCGAATGCCATCACTACCACGGCTGCCCCGTATCGGCGAATGGTGCGGGCCTGCCGCAGGAAAGCCTCCTCACCCTCCTTGAGGCTGATCGAGTTGACGACCCCCTTGCCCTGAACGCACTTCAGCCCCGCCTCGAGCACCTCCCAGCGGGAGGAGTCGATCATGATCGGTACCCGCGAAACGTCGGGTTCGCTGGAGAGGAGCGTGAGGAACTTGGTCATCACCGTCGGCCCGTCGAGCATGCCCTCATCGACGTTGATGTCGATCATGTTAGCGCCGTTCTCGACCTGCTGCCGGGCGACACTGAGAGCGGCCTCGTAGTTCTCTTCTTTGATTAGCCGGGCGAAGGCGCGGGAGCCGGTGACGTTGGTTCGTTCGCCAATGATCGTGAAACTGCTCTCTGGCCGTACCTCAAGCAACTCCAGCCCCGAATAGCGGCTCAGCTGTGGTGGTTCCACCGGCTTTCGCGGCGGGTAAGGAGCCACCGCCTCGGCGATCGCCTTGATGTGGGCCGGTGTCGTGCCGCAGCAGCCGCCGACGATATTGAGGAAACCATCGCGGGCGAACTCGCCGATTACCGCCGCCATCATTTCGGGCGTCTCATCAAAGCCACCGAGGGCATTTGGTAAGCCGGCGTTGGGGTAGCAGCTGACTAGCCGGGGACAGATCCGCGAGAGGTCGGCCAGGTAGGGCCGCAGTTTCTCCGGTCCAAGGGCACAGTTGATGCCGACGCTTGCTCTTTATAGCAGGCCACCATCTCATCAAAGGTGACGTCCCGATGGCCCGGATCGGCGACGTTGCCCGCGATTGAGAGTTGCTTGTTGGTCGGGCCGATCGAGCCGGCGACGAACCGGGGACGGTTCGGGTTCTTCGCCGTGGCAGCATCGGCAGCCTCACGAGCCAGACGGCAGGCGACCAGATTCAGTTCACGGGTGCGGTCCGCCAAACCAAAATCTGCCAAGGCAACTGGAGTGGCTCCAAACGTATTAGTCTCAACAATGTCGGCACCGGCTTCGAGGAACGACGTGTGAATCTGCCGGATTGCGTCGGGCTGAGAGAGGGTCAGGACATCGATGCAATTCTTGAGGTCTTTTGGGTGGTCCCGAAAAGGTTCACCCCGAAACCCCTCTTCATCGAGGGATAAGGCATGCACCGACGTCCCCATGGCTCCGTCGAGGATGACAATGCGTCGGGAAAGAAGATCGAGGAAGGCCTCCGTCCGAGGGGAATGATCGCTGGTCATGAAGCTTTCGTGCTGGCTGCTCGTTGGACTAAAACGCTGGAGCCGGAAAAAAGCCTCGTCTCGGCCTGATCCGCCCACATCGACCTCATCATAGGCGAGGTGCT
>RFVE01000550.1 GCA_009922585.1 Planctomycetia bacterium | reverse complement strand
GAGGGGTGGGCCGCGGCTCTTGCAGAATCTTCGGGCGTCGTGCGCGACCGACTGGGTGGAGCGTTGTCCCTAGCATGTCGTCGCCAGGTGGCTCGGCCACTCTCCTAAAATGGCGGCGGAGCACTACCTCATGTCACGGGATCACCACTTCGAGGATGTCGTGAGCGGCAGCGTGGGGAATGCCTTGCCGGGACAGCAGAGGGGGCACGCCATGGGGCAGGGGGTCGCCGATATGTGCGACGCGAATTGCGACGCGAATTGCGACTCCGCACGCGTCCGCATCTGACTGCACGGAGCCGCACGAAACGACAGAACCCGCTGCAACCATTGGGGTTACAGCGGGTTCTTCCGAATCTACGCCAGTTTCCAAAACTGACAAAGTGGCGGGGACAGGATTCGAACCTGCGACCTCGAGGTTATGAGCCTCGCGAGCTACCGGGCTGCTCCACCCCGCGATGTGTGTTGTTGCGTCCGAAAAAACGGCTCTCTAATCGCTAGGACCGGATGTCGGAAATCGACGATCGTCGCCGTCTGCGTGAATCGCCGATTCCTTGTTTCGGACGAATGGAATCATAACCTGAGCCGGGGCCAGAGGAAAGTCCTGTGGCGATTCTGACGGTTTCCGGGTTTGCTTGAGGGGTGGGTGGGTTGCATCGGGCAACCGCCTCTGCCCGATGGGATGCTGTCGCGATGACTCAGCCGCACCGCCCGCCACCGCCGCGAACGAAGGCTCCGCCGCCGCTGCCGGCCAGCGGTCGGCCGCTGGTGGGTGGGCTGCCGTGGCAACAGCCACCGGCTGATGCCAGCCCATCCGGGCCGCCGCCGCTTGAAGGGTTGGTGGTGACGCAGGCTGAGCCGACCGCAGCCCGGCGGACCGCCGGTGGTCTGCTCGATGAGACAATGCCGCTGGGGCCGCTCGATCTGCTCACCAGCGTCCCCTGGCGGCGGCTGTTCGCATCAGTGATGCAGACAAGCCCTCCCTGGACGGTCAGCCTGCTAGTACACGCCATCATCGTGCTGGTGTTGGTTCTCGTCACGGTGCAGGCCAGCAGCCAGCCCCGGCTGAGCCTCACGCTCGAGTTCGCGCCGCAGTCGGGGCCGCCCGGCCCACCAGCGTTGGACATTCCGTTGGCTCCTCCTGATGAGGCAGATGCCACTGCGGTTGAGAACGAACTGGCCCTCAGTGACAAGCCACCAGT
>RFVE01000549.1 GCA_009922585.1 Planctomycetia bacterium | reverse complement strand
GCGTCGGCAGCATCGGCGGTTTCCACAAGTGGCTTGGGCCCATCTCCAGAGCCCAGTGCTCCGAACGGCGGCCGGGCCATGATGGTGGAGAGGTGGTGGGCTACCCCAACCAGCTTCGTGTTCGGCTTCAGCCTCAGCGTATCGGTTACGCGGTAGTAGCCTTTCGGCAGAAAAACGATTTCATTTTCGTCAATCGCTTTTTGCAGTGCTGCAGTGTCGTCGGCCAGGCTGTCACCAACCGCACCGTACGCGGGAGCTTTGACGTTCGCCGCCTGGGGGCTCTGCCAGGAGGGAAATGATTCATCCCATATGTGCTGCGACTGCAGTGACGACTGTGGCGGTCCGCCGGGTTTCACCTGTACGTATGGTTTCAGTTTCCGCTTCCCGTTGAGATAGATCGGTTCGACAAGCTGGGTCCCCTTGAATGCAGCCGGCTGGATGGGATACGCCAATTCAGCAACGTTGAGCCAGCCCGTGGGGTCGCCATCGATGCCTGCCGCGATCGTGCCCGCCTGGTGGATATGAACATTCTTAAGGTAAAAGCTCTTTTCCGCGGCAATCAAAGTCCCTCCAACACCTCGGCCCTCAAATCGGGCTACACTGTCGATGAACGCAAAGCCGCAGTCGTAGGCATTGATCGAATAAGGCTTTTCAATGCGGATTACCGGCCCTTTGATCGACGAAACGATCTCCCAGCCGACGGCGATGAGCGGACCACGGGACTTATTGACCAGAGCGGCTTCAGTCTGGTCGATGAGTCTGACATGAGACAGCGTTGGCGTGGGCTGGGTTCCCGTGCTTTCTTCGCGGAATTCTGGCGGAAAACCGTGCGTGTCGATCCCAATTCGCCCGCCTCGGATGGTGATGTTGTGGTGGCTGCCACCGCTGCCGGCAGCACCGAGCATGCCTGTATGCCCATGGGTGGCGTCGATCGTGACATTCTGAATGGTCGATCCCTCGGCGGCCTGCATGCGGATTCCCACAGCACCGTTGTTGCCTTCACCGATCACAATGTCGATGTCGGCAAACACCTGGCTGTAGTTGATGTTTGCCTGGGGCGTGAGCGGATCTACTTCCTGATCTTTCAGATCACGTGATGCATATCCGAAATTGCAGTTGATCACGTGAACGGCCATTTTTCGCTGCGCTGGATCAGTAAACCCTGGCGAGTTGGCCGCCAGCATCAGTACGCTGCGTTT
>RFVE01000548.1 GCA_009922585.1 Planctomycetia bacterium | reverse complement strand
CGTCGCACCCGACTGGCCATTTTGTAAGTGACCGTGCCAGCAACGATCATCAGATCGGCCTGCCTGGGGGTAGCCCGAAATGCTCCGGCCCCGAACCGGTCGAGATCAAAGCGACTCGCCCCAGCCGCCATCATCTCAATGGCACAGCAGGCGAGGCCAAACGTCATCGGCCAGATACTCGACTGGCGGGCCCAGTTAATAGCCTGTTCAACCGTTGTCAGCACCAGATTCTCTTCGAACCGGCCTTCGATCCAGGGTTTTGTCATCATCAACTCCGCAGGGCGTTGCTTTGTGGCGGGGAGGGAGGGGGGAGCCGACGGTGGCCGGCAGCTGTTCAATGCACCTGTTGTACCATAGCGGGCCGAGGCTTCTCGGGAGGTGTCGCAGTTCGCTGGTTATCGCTGCCGGTCACGAACCGGCAGCACTCACCGCCGTCGAGCCGGCAGTCGGCCAATTGCACCGGGCTGCCCACCAGGTCCTCCAGCATGAGCCGCTCAGCCGCACAGATGCCTCGGTCTTGTTCGGCAAGCTCGGGATAGGGGCAGGAGTGGGTCACCAGTACCGGCAGGCAGTCGCTGGTAGGTTCTGCTTCGACCCGGCAGCTAATGGCCCGCTGCTGGAGCAGGTGGGCCACACTCTGCAGGCGTTCCCCGGGCGTTTCCCCGCTGACTTGATCACTGCAGCGGGCAGCCAACGCCTTTCCGATACGCCCCAACAGCCCCCGGCGGATGGTCGGTTCGCGAATGCTGCGAACCTCCTCCCAAAGCACCGAGGCCAGATCGCGAAAATTGTCCCCCGCCGTTTCCCGTCCGGCTGCCGTCAGCCGATAGGCGAACCGCGGGCGGCCCCGCCGAGGCTGGCTGGTGGCGACCTGCTCGCGGTCCACAAGACCGCTCTCAATCGCCCGCTGAAGCCGCTGTCGGACGGCGGTGGCCGTGACGTCGAGAGCGTTGGTGAGATCGTCAATTTCCAGCGGACCGTCAGACCGCAGCACTTCGAGCAGCGGCCGGTCCAGCGGCTGACGGGTGCGATGCGAGGAAGGTGCCTTTCTTGTCATTTCAGCTGAATCCTAGCCGGCCAGTCTTTTTTGACAAGTATAGCTGCGAAAAATTGTCAGGCCTGGCTGGTCGGTATGGCTGTCGGGAAAAAACGGGCCATCACATCGAGAAAATCCGCCCGATTATTTACCCGTGACACCTG
>RFVE01000547.1 GCA_009922585.1 Planctomycetia bacterium | reverse complement strand
GGCCGACCGCCGGGCAGCACCCCTGACACGCTGTTTAATTATTTCCCTGAGGAATTTCTCTTTTTTGTCGATGAGTCGCATGTGACGGTTCCTCAGGTAAGAGGCATGTATGCCGGTGACCGTAGCCGCAAAATGACTCTGGTCGAGCACGGCTTCCGGCTGCCCTGTGCCCTCGACAACCGGCCGCTGATGTTCGACGAGTTTGAAAAGAAACTCCACCAGACGGTCTACGTCTCAGCGACACCGGGCCAGTGGGAACTCGGACAGACAAAGGGTGAGGTGGTCGAGCAGATCATCCGGCCAACCGGCCTGCTCGACCCGATCATCGAGGTTGTCCCGGCACGGAATCAGGTCGTCCACCTGTCGGGTGAGATCGAACGAACCGTCGCCGCTGGCCACCGGGTGCTCGCCACCACCCTGACCAAAAAGCTGGCCGAAGACCTCTCAAACTACTTTCAGGAGCGAAACGTCCGCTGCCGCTGGCTGCATAGCGAACTCGATGCCTTCGAGCGAGTGGAACTGCTTCGGGACCTGCGGGCTGGCGACTTTGATGTACTCGTCGGCGTCAACCTGCTTCGCGAAGGGCTCGACCTGCCTGAGGTGGCGTTGGTGGCAATCCTCGACGCCGACAAAGAGGGCTTTCTGCGGAGCGAAACCTCGCTGATGCAAACGATCGGCCGCTCAGCCCGTAATGTCGATGCCCGGGTCATTCTCTACGCCGACACCATGACTGAGTCGATGCAGCAGGCAATCGACGAGACGGCCCGGCGACGAGAGTTGCAACTGGCCTACAATACCGAACACGGCATCACACCGGCGACAATCCGCAAAGAAATCAGGTCGGGGATCGAGGCTGAAAGCCAGGCCCGAGCCCGGGCCCAGGCCGTTGTTGGTAATGCAGAGGAAAAAGCCCAGCAGCAGGCTGAGCTGCTCGAGCAGCTTGAGGCCGACATGCTGCAGGCGGCTGCCGAACTCGACTTTGAACGCGCCGCCCAGCTCCGCGACCAGATTGCCAACCTGCGGGACGGAACGCCTGCCCGCGGCGGCCGCTCTTCCGGCGGTCGTGGCCGCCGGGGCCGGCGACCCGGGGGGCAGTCACGGATTCCGAAGCCCAAGCGGTAATCGCAGAACAGACCAACATGAACGGCCAACAGACACTGCGAGCCCTGCTCGACCGACAGGAGCGGGAGCGGCAACTCG
>RFVE01000546.1 GCA_009922585.1 Planctomycetia bacterium | reverse complement strand
GCCGGGAATTTTTCAGGAAACCCCTTGGTCGCCAGTAGGTGACCGAGGGGTTTTTTGTGCGCATGAATTCATTTGGTGACCGGCCAAGATCAATTGCCGCAATGGTCGGCAATGAGGCTTTCAACCAGCAACACAGGAAGACCAACGACCGTGTCTGCTGTTCCTGAGGCAAGGCTTAAGGGGAGGAGGCCGTCCTGGAGACCACAGCTGCCTGCTTTGCCTCGCCAGGCCTTTGTCGCCAAATAGGCCTCAAGTGCAGCCGAGCTAACCGGTTCCATGGACACCAAACTTTCGGCTACGGCATTGATGACTGTGTAGGAGTTGGCAGCGTCGGTGGACCCACGCTCGGTTGCAGAAGAAGGTGAGATGCGGAATTGATCGGTGGGTATCCACAGGCTCACGCCGGTGATGACGCGGTGAAGGCGGCCGGAGAGTCGTCTGATCATGTCGGCTGCATCGGCCTTATCCCGCGGTTTTCCAAGTGCAATTTGGTCTATTTCGCCGAGTGTGTCGCAGGCGAGAATTATCCGGTCTCGTTTCGCAGGGCTTTTCATCGCCACGCTTGATGCAACCGCGGCGGCTTTGGCATGAGCCAGTCGGACGACATAGTCGTTGATTGTTTCGTTTTGGCCTCGTGGTTCAGCGTCGGCTTCGACGTGCCCGGGTGGCGCAGTCACGATCACATCCCAGCCTGCCTTTGAAGCCAATTCATGGCGGCGAGGAGATTGTGACGACAGCGAGATTATCGTACTCGATAAACCCGCTGGATTGCCCACCGCCAATGCCGCCCGAGGAGTAGAAAGCCTTTACACGAAGCTTCGGCGCCGCGTGGATGCAGCGGCGTTCATCGGCGTCGTCAGCAGGCTCGATCAGCCTGTTTCGGGTGCAGTGATTTTCGCCAAAACACGATCAGCAGCTGCCAGCCTCGCTGAGCAGTTTCGTAAGCGGCATGTCACCAAGGAATATATTGCGGTGGTCGAGAAGCGATTTCCTGGTCTGCTGGGAGAGTGGACGATTTGGCAGGATGCAATCTACTGGGATGAGGCCGCCCGACGTGCCATCATCAAGTCGGGTGGTGATTGCTGCCCTCAGACGTGGCAACAAAAAATGACAGGCAACAACTTTATGTCTGCGGTCACCCGTGCGCGGGTCAAGAACCGCCTGGGTGAGGTATCGCTGGTCGAATTACAACCTCAGACC
>RFVE01000545.1 GCA_009922585.1 Planctomycetia bacterium | reverse complement strand
ACCGTTCCCTGGGAACCGGTCGATGCCAAGCGGCGGCCGCTGGAACAGGAACTGGCAAACATCGTGGCGGCTGTGCCGCAGATGAAGACGACCACGCCGCGGAAGCAGCCCCAGCCGGCCGGTGAGCCGCCCGAACTGCGACCGCTGCGAAAGCATGTCGACGGCCTGCGGCGGCGGATCGAGGCGGTCAAGCCGGTCACCGTGCCGGTGATGGCAGAGCTTGCCGGTGACAAACGGCGGGTGACGAAGTTGCAATACCGGGGCAACTGGCAGGACCTCGGCCCGGTCGTTGAGGAGATGACGCCGGCCGTGTTTCCCGAGCCTGAGCTGGCCGCTGACCAGTCGCTCGATCGGCTCGCCCTGGCCCGCTGGCTGGTGAGCCCAGCCAATCCGCTGACTGCCCGCGTTGTCGTCAACCGGCTCTGGGAACGGCTCTTCGGCATCGGCATCGTCTCGACCAGCGAAGAGTTTGGCAGTCAGGGTGAACTGCCCAGCCACCCGGAACTGCTCGATTGGCTGGCCAGTGAGCTGATTGCCAGCGGCTGGGATCTCAAGGCGCTCCAGCGACTGATCGTGACGAGTGCGACCTATCGACAGTCGTCAAAGCCGACCGAGGCGTTATTGGCCCACGATCCCGAGAACCGGCTGCTGGCCTGCGGCCCCCGGGTGCGGCTCTCGGCCGAGGTGATTCGCGATCAGGCTCTAGCGGCTGCCGGACTGCTCTCGAGCAAGAAGGGCGGCCCGAGCGTCCATCCCCCGCAGCCGGATCTCGGCCTGCGGGCCGCCTTTGGCGGTGGCATCGACTGGAAAACCAGCACCGGCGAAGACCGTTATCGGCGGGCCATCTATACAACCTGGCGGCGAAGCAACCCATACCCGTCGATGGCGACGTTTGATGCCCCCAGCCGTGAGGTCTGCACGATCCGCCGGCCCCGCACCAACACGCCGCTGCAGGCGCTCGTCACCCTCAACGACCCCGCCTTCGTCGAGGCGGCCCAGGGCCTGGCCCGACGAATGGTCAGCGAGGCCGGCCCCACCGCCAGCGACCGTGCCGGCCGGGGCCTACGGCTGGTGCTGGCCCGTCAGCCGCGGCCCGAAGAACTGACCCGACTGGTCCAGCTTTACGAAGACTCACTGGCCGAGTTCACGGCCGACGCCGCTGCCGCGAAGGCCATGGCAACCGACCCGCTGGGGCCGCTGC
>RFVE01000544.1 GCA_009922585.1 Planctomycetia bacterium | reverse complement strand
CGGCGGCTATCAGCCCTGGACGCCCACTCGAAAGAGGTCGAGGTCGAGGCGGCCGACAACCGGATTGAGCGGCGGCGAATCGCCTCACCGATCGACGGCATGGTGGTGCAGGTCTACCCGCACTTGGGCGAGTGGATGCAGCCGGGTGATCCGCTGGCCCGGGTGGTCCGTACCGACAAGCTGCGGGTGGAGGGCTATGTCGATTCGGCCCGATTTGAGCCCGAGCAGGTCCATGACCGGCCGGTGACCGTCACGGTGGGCTTTGCCGCCGACCGTGAAGAGGCCTTCAAGGGACGCATTGTCTTTGTCAGCCCGCTGGTTGAGCCGGGGGGTGACTATCGCGTCTGGGCCGAGGTGGAGAACCGTCAGCCGCCAGGGTCGAACCAATGGCTGTTGCGGGCCGGCCAGCAGGCCACCATGACAATTCACTCGCAGCAGGCTCCGCTGCCGCCGGTGCACCGGGCGGTGACAACCGCCGACGCGAAGTGAGGTGAGCCGATGGCCATCGCCGACGCCTTTCGCTCAAGCACCTCGCGGCCGGTCGGCCTGCGATGTCGGGGTGACCTGGTCACCAATCGGCAGGTGCATCAGGGTCAGGCCTGGTATGTGGTCAAGGATCCAATCGGGCTCAACTACTATCGGTTTCGGCCCGAGGAATATGCCCTGCTTGAGATGCTTGACGGCGAGGCGAGCCTGGAGGATCTCAAGGACGACTTCGAGCTGAAGTTTCCGCCGCGACGGATCACGGTCGATGAGGTCTCGCGGTTTGTTTCGACCCTGCACCGCAGTGGGCTGGTGATCGGTGACCGGCCGGGGCAGGGGCCACAGCTGAATGAGCGTCGCAAGCAGAAGGTCTGGATGGAGTGGAAGACCTGGATGCGGAGCATCATGTGCCTTCGCTTCCGCGGCATCGACCCTGACTGGATCCTCAACAAGATCACTCCCTGGATCGGCTGGATCTACTCACCGCCGGCCCTGCTTGCGTTTCTGGTCTACATCCTCAGTGCCCTGATGCTGGTGCTGGCCAACTTCGAGACCTTCCGGTCGAAGCTGCCGGAGTTTCACCAGTTCTTCGCGGCGGGCAACTGGTTCTATCTGGCGGCTGCCCTCGGCATCACCAAGGTCATCCACGAGTTCGGCCACGGCATGTCCTGTAAGTATTACGGCGGCGAGTGCCATGAGATGGGCTTCATGCTGCTGGTCTTC
>RFVE01000543.1 GCA_009922585.1 Planctomycetia bacterium | reverse complement strand
CTACGGCTTCGTTCGCAAAGAAGCCGTGTTGTCGTCGCAAATCGAGGGCACCCAGGCGACGCTCCGTGACGTTGCAACCTTCGAGGCGACGAGCATTACCAACCGCCCGGCCGACGTCGCGGAAATCTGCAACTACGTCACGGCGCTCAACCACGCCCGCGCCATGATCGCCGACTCAGCCGGTCTGCCTCTCAGTGCGCGGCTGCTGTGCGATGTCCACCGCATCCTCATACGCGGCCTCCGGGGCGCCGACAAACTCCCCGGCGAAATCCGGCGGAGCCAAAACTGGATCGGCGGTACGCGGCCTGGCAACGCTCGTTTCGTGCCACCGCCACATGATGAGGTCGCGCCCGCTTTGGCCGCCCTCGAGAAGTGGCTGCACGCGGACGACCCGCTCCCGCCACTGATCAAGGCCGGGCTCGCACACGTGCAGTTCGAGACGATCCATCCATTCCTCGATGGCAACGGCCGCATCGGCCGCATGCTGATCACCCTGCTCGTCGAACATTGGGGTCTCCTTGATCAACCCTTGTTGTACCTGAGCCTCGCGTTCAAACGCCGCCAGCAGGATTACTACGACCGCCTCTCCGCGGTGCGGACCGAAGGCGACTGGGAGGGCTGGACCGCTTTCTTCCTCGAGTGCGTCGCTGAAGCCGCCGAGGACGCGGTGGACGTGGCCGGCCGCCTGTTTCGCATCGTCAGCAACGACCGGGCAGCGCTGCTCGCATCCGGCTCGGCGACGGTAAACGCACTCCGGCTCCTCGAAGCCATGCCAGAGCATCCGGTCATGACGCTGCCACGCGCCGTCGACCTGCTCGGTGTCGCCAAGCCGACTGCCTCCAAGTGCATCGAGGAATTACTCAAGGCCGGCGTCTTGCGCGAAACGACCGGCAAGCAGCGGGATCGTGTGTATGTCTATGAGGCATACATGACAACCCTGACAGATCCGGAGAAGTCTTCCCCCGGCACGTAGTTCGCGGCCGACAGGTCTCGGCCTGAGCCTGTCGATGTCGTCTTCCGGCTACGCCTTCGCCTCGCGGCGAAATGCTGCCGGCGACGTTTGTCGGTGCTTGGTAAACACGCGGGTGAAGTAGTAGCGATCGGAGAACCCAGATTTGAGGCCGCCGCTGACATGGTCGGCTGGCAGCACAATGGAGTCTCCGTCACTGACAGCGTTCGAATCTCGCTTGCTGACCGGGACGTGCCGGGG
>RFVE01000542.1 GCA_009922585.1 Planctomycetia bacterium | reverse complement strand
GAGGCGGGCCTGCATGAGGCCCTCGGCATGGCCTACATGATGGACGACGACCTCGAGGGCGAGGTCCGCCTGGAGGAGGCCCGCAAGGCCTTCGACAAGGCGATTGCCATCGCCCCCGGCGCGGCCGGCCCGCTGCTGCAACGGGCTCGGGTGCTCGCCCTGCAGGGAGAGCAGCCGGAGGCGATTGCCGACCTCGACAAAGCGATTGAGATGGCCCCCGAGAATGCCATACCGCTGGTATTGCGAGCCCGCATTCAGCAACAGGCAGGCAACAGTGAAGCGGCCGCCGCGGACCTGGCCAAGGTGCTGGCGGCTCAGCCCGACAACCCGGCCGCCCTCGAACTGCGGGGCCTGATAGCGGCCGATGCCGGCAACTACGCTGCGGCCATTCGTGACTTTACGACCCTGGCCAATCGGCCCCAGCGAGATCCCCTTGTGCTCGGCCAGCTCGGCATGCTGCATCTGGCCGCCAAGCAGCCGCGGGCTGCGATTGACTGGTTCAGCAAGGCACTCGACGCTGACGAAAACCAGTTTCTCAGCCGGCGGGGCCGCAGCGATGCTCTGATCTCAATCGGGAAGCATGCCGAAGCCTTGAAGGACTTGGAGCGAGCCCTCACGCTCAAGCCGGATGACTCGGGGGTGCTCAACAACCTCGCCTGGCTGCTCGCGACGTCGCCCAACGATGACCTGCGGGATGGCAAGCGGGCGATCGAGCTGGCGACCAAGGCCTGTGAGGAGACCGAGTGGAAGGCGGCCCACATCATCAGCACGTTGGCCGCCGGCTATGCCGAAACAGGTGACTTCGCCAAGGCCCGCGAGTTCAGCACAAAGGCGGTGGCAACAGACGGCGGCACCGGCGGCATCGATGACCAGCTCAATAAAGAGCTGCAGAGCTACCGCGACGAAAAGCCCTGGCGAGAACGGCAGGAAATGGCTGAGGCCGAGCTGCCCGGGCTCGAGAACACCGTTGCTGAGCCCAAGGCTGCGACTACCCGCGAACAGCCGGCAGCCCCCCCAGTCAAACCGCGGCGACCATTTGACTGACTGGTTTCGACCCGGGAATGTCGTCTTCGGATGATCACGACGGGATGACTTGGCCGACGCTAGGTTCTGTCTGAAAAGGCTACCGTTGGCCCGAGAGCGAGCTGCTTTGGCCTCTGGCAAGGACGGCGAAGCAGCCAGATTTGCAGATCTGGCGATGGAGCCGGACG
>RFVE01000541.1 GCA_009922585.1 Planctomycetia bacterium | reverse complement strand
GCCCTCGACCCGATCACCCGCGACGCCCTGCAGACCGAGTTCCGAGACCTGCAGCGGAAGCTTTCACTGAGCGTGGTGATTGTGACCCACGACATGACCGAGGCGGTGTTACTGGCCGATCGGATCGCGGTGATGCACGAGGGCGTGCTGCGGCAGTTGGGGACACCCCACGAACTGCTTACGGCACCGGCCGATGACTATGTGGCCCAGCTCATCGAAACCCCGCGACGGCACAGCGACTTCATTGAGTCGCTGATGCATACCGATAGCCGCGGAGCAGGGGAGCGATCATGAGCCCACGGCTGCAGCTCTTGTTTGAACAACTGCCCAACCTGCTTGGGGGGCACCTGTCGCTGGCTGTCCCGGCAATTTTTGTCGGCGTGCTGATCAGCGTGCCGCTGGGCATTCTCTGTGTGAAGTCGGCGGCCGTGCGAGGCCCGGTGATGACCGTGATTTCGCTGGTACAGACGGTGCCGAGCATTGCACTTTTGGCCATCATGGTGGCGGTGCTCGGGGGTACGATCGGCTATCGACCGGCCTTCATCGCCCTGCTTGTCTACAGCATTTTACCGATCGTCAGAAACACCATCGTCGGCCTTGATGGGGTGGACCCCGCCATGAAAGAGGCGGCCCGGGCGGTCGGCATGCGGCCGGCCCAGCAACTGCTGAAGGTCGAACTGCCGCTCGCCTTCCCGGTGATCCTGGCCGGCATCCGTACGGCGACGGTCTGGGTGGTCGGCATCGCGACGCTCTCCACTCCTGTCGGGGCCCCGAGCCTCGGCAACTACATCTTCAGCGGCCTCCAGTTGCGGGATTGGCAGCGGGTGCTGTTTGGCTGCGTGGCCACGATGACGCTGTCGTTGGTGCTCGACCAGCTGATCGCCCTGATTGAAACAAGCCTTCAGAAGCGGCGACTGGCGGTTGTCTGGGCGGCCACAGCAGGCCTGGCCACGTTATTGTTCGTCGGTCTTGCCCCGCAGCTGTTTCGGTCCACGGCCAACGGCTTTGCCGGCATGGCGACCGGCAAGAGCCGCACCAGTTCGGCGACGCCGGGGGCGGTGGACAAACTGCCGCCGCTCGCCAAACAAAATATCCGCATCGGGGCCAAAGGTTTTACCGAGCAGCTGATTCTGACTGAACTGATCGCCGATCGTGTCCGGGCTGCCGGTGGCATGCCCAAGCGGCTTGGCAACATGGGCAGCACGATCGTCTT
>RFVE01000055.1 GCA_009922585.1 Planctomycetia bacterium | reverse complement strand
CCTTTATCAAATCGGCGAAGCGACCAAGCGCATGCTGCCGGATTACCGTACGGTCATCGGTTGGCTTGAGGAAAACACAGTCTCCCTTTCCAAGGTCAATGTTGAGGTGATCGCTCCAGAAACCGACGAGTAGTTCAAAGAGCTGCCGGCGGCTGTAGATCGCCCGCAGCAGCGTATGCCGGACAAGCTCTTCGCGGAGCACTGACCGGGGGAAGGCATACGCATCGCCCGGCGCAAACGCGAGGCTTTCGAACCGTTCAGCCCGGATATCGCAGGCAGTGTCATCAATTCTTTCAGGGTGAAGCTGGTCCTCAAGCCAGGCGGTTTGTCCCTGTCGGCGAAGCCTGGCGAGGTCGCCTGGACGCGGGCCGTAGGTTGCCCGTGAGAGCAGATGGAAGTCGGGGTCAATTGTCTCCCCGGTCGCTGCCAGCAATTGTGGCGGCACGTCCTCACCGAGATGCCGGCCCAGTTCAGTCACCAGCCCGTCGCAGCCCGTCAGTGCCACCGCGCCGGTGGCCAGGCCGGCCTGGACGACGTGGCGACGGGAGGCTCTCATCCGATTGATTCTTCCGGCAGGGGCGTGTCGTCATTGCCGGGGCCATCGTGATCTGCCCGCATGGTGGCGGTTGGTGGCTGTCGTCTCGTGAACAAGCCTCGGACCTGGATGCCGAGTCCTGCCACCAGGAGCAATGGAAGCAGGCCGAACCAGCCGAAGACGGGCAGCAGGCAGCAGCCAACCAGCAGCATTCCTCCGCGGGCCGTCGTCCGCAACGGGGACTGGGTATCGTCCGGCCAGAGTCGCTCGCCCACCAGCCGGGCGAGACCACCGGCGCCGATGAGGGCCCAGACCAGGAGCAGCCCAACACCGACAAGCACGAATATGCCCGCTGCCCCCCGGGCTACCCGGAGGAGGCCAGCTGCAGACAGAAAGGCAGCCACCGCCGGCAGCAGTCCGAAAAACAGGTTTCGCAGGATGCCAGCTGCCGCTCGATCACGCCGCCAGCGGGTTGTCTCAGGAGTTGCCATGGCCTCGGCGACCAACCAGATTGATGGCAGGGCAACGGCAATTCCGAGGGCGATCAGCAGCCACATCAGGACGGTCGAGATGAGCACGGCGTGTCTCCCCGGCGACCCGGATGGGCCTCTGTGACGGTTTGCATGGGTTTAACGCGAAGGACTTGGAAAAGTTGTGAAGCCTCAATTCAATCTGTCGCTGCCGTGGCGGGATCGTCGGCAAGCAGCCAAGCAGTTACGTCTTCCCGGGTGACTGCAGGCTTGGCGATTCGACGAAGCCCGGTCAGCTTGGACGAGAGCTCTGCGAAATCATCCTGCCCGCCGCCAGGTTCACCAAGCAGGAGCAGCGGTGAGTTCCCACCGGCGGCAACAAAGCCGGGGAGATCAAGAAAACGAACTGCCCCGGGGATGAAGAGTCGATGGCGGTAGTCGGTGACCGAACCAAACCGGAAGCCACCAGTATCGGCAGCGACTTTATCGACCGCTTCAGCAGCTGCCACGCGAGCGGCGACCACCAGCGGAGCGGTATGGCCCAGGCCGACGAGATGCACTCGCCGCGGACGGTCATGGCTGGTCGTGTCACCGTGACGGAGATACCTGACGATTGTGAGAATGTCGTGGATTCCCTGACAGGCGACCGGCTGGTTGTAACCAAAGGTGTAGCCGGCAAACTCACGTGGGTTGTCGACCACTCGCTGCTGTGGTGGGTCGTTCGCTGCAAGAAACCGTAGGGTAGCGGGCTCTGCTGCCACGACCGTCGCACCGGCTGCCACGAGTTGCTGAATCGGCGGGACGATCCCTCCGGTATTCTCGAAAACTGCTGACAGCCCTCCGTCATCAAGCCAGACGACAACGTCCCCCGACCAGTCTTTAGGATAGAGCCAGCGAACTGGAAGCTGTTCGCCGTAGGTGGTGTTGTGCAGCAGCCCGTCCATGACCACGGTCGCCCCTTGCCGCGTCTTCTTGTCCAACTGCCAGTCAACATCACCCGCGTCGGCGAATCGCCGACCGATTAGGGTCTCGATTGCCGGCCGCAGCTGTGAGGTGATCGCTGCAGTTGATTGCAACCAGGCCGCCACCTGTCGGTCACTGTCCAAGGCCAGCCAACGCAGAAGATTTTTTTCAAAATCGGGGTCGGCAGCCGGTGGGGCTGGGTGGTCGGCGTCCCAGACCGTCAGGGCCTCCGCCGGGAGGGGCTCATAGTCGTCCTCGATGACCGGGTTTTCAAAGCCGAGCCTGAACTGCTTGTTGAGAAAGGTGAAGAAGGCAGATCGGGTAACGGCATTGTAGTTGTGAGGAAACTGCTCGCCACGGTTCAGTGCGATCTGGTTGGCGGCACCATAGAGTCCGTAAAGCTGTTTCAGCTCAGGAAAGCCTTTGGTGGCGAGCTCAACCGTCCAATCATCGGCGGTATTCATCCCCTGGGGTTTTGGAGCAAAGCTGGCGGCAAACTCGACGTTGCCGGTGCCGATTCGTAACAAACAGGCGTTCTCGCAGGTGCAGCCCCCCTGCATGGCGGTGCTGACCATAACGACGGGATAGGAGAGCTTGATCCTGTCATCGACCGCTGCCAGGATCATGGTCTGAGTGCCACCACCACTGGAACCGGTGACTGCGATCCGATCTGGGTCGACTTCCGGCAGGGACAGCACAAAGTCCAGTGACCGGATTGAGTTCCATGTCTGCAGCCCCATCGCATGTTGCAGCCGTAGTTCTGCATTGGTGCTGAACAGCCCCCAGCCGTCAGCGGCATTCATGCCAGGTCGTTGCTCCTTGAAACCATGGATGAGGGTGCGGGAAAGCTGCTGCGAGTCGGAGTCACCGAGCATGTCCCAGTGCCAGACGACGCAGCCCATCCGAGCGAGTTGGACACAGAGTGACTGATAGCGACTTTGGCCACCCCGCTCGAAGCGTTCCTCGCCATTGGCGATCTGCTGACGCAGTTTTGCCGGCACCTGCTTGGCCAGGCGAGCGTCCTTCCAGTGACCGTGGGGAAAGAGCACCGCTGGTACCAGGCCACTGATCTCTTTCGGACGGTAGAGATTGCCGGTGACGAAGAAGCCGGGCAGGCTCTCAAAGAACACTTTCGAGACAGTGTGATCGCCACGGTCAATTGTGCCGTGTTCGACGGCGTTGAGTGGCGTTCGGCTGGGGGTTGGCCAGAGGCCCAGTGCGACGCGGAGTCGCCTGCCGACGAGATCCCGGCGGATCTCCCAGGAATCCAGATCAGCTGGTGGTGAAAATGGAAAATAGCCGTTGAGATCCTTGAGCGGTTCATGGCGAATGTCCGCAGGGGTGGCTACCGTACCCGGCAGCAGCATCATGAAAAGCAGGCCACCGTGGAGCCGCCGCCGCCGGGGCGTTCTGGAGTGTCTGGTAGAAAATGGTTGCATCGGTTCGATCCCCTCATGAACAGCAAGGTTTGCTGCGGCGGGGCCATGGAGCTACCGCAGGTTTCTCGAATTTCTGATGCCTGGTATCTTGCCGGAGTTGGGAACAATTCACAAACAAGAGGGCGATCCTGCCCGTGCCGTGAGGATGAAATCAATGACGATATCGGTGTTTCGGTGCGTTATTCTCTTGGTGGTCATGGTCCTGCCCGCCGTCACGGCAGAGGCTCAGCAATCAGGGCCTCTCCGAAGGCCTCAACGCTCTGGGGCTGCACTATCTGCAGCCCCACTATGCCCGGCACTGGTTCTCAATCCTCAAGCCGACCGACCGGATGGCTCGTGGCCAGGTACGGCTGGAGGCGGCGACCGGAGAAGACGTCAGCGACCAGATTGACATCCCCAAGCCAGACGGCATGCAGGAGCGGGTGTTCCAAATGGTTCGTTGGCTTGCCCAGGAAAATCCGCAGGGCCGGTGGCAGCAGTTCCTGAACAAAGACCGTTCTGGAATCGATTGGGAGAAGGTGATCATCAGCGGCGCATCCCACGGGTCGACGACGGCAGCCCGCTTTGCCAAGCAGGAAAAGGTCGCCCGGGTGGTGATGCTCTGCGGCCCGCGGGATCAGGAGCAGGACTGGCAGGCTCTGCCGTCGGCCACGCCACCTGAGCGGTACTTCGGGTTCTCTCATGTGCTCGATACGGGATGGAGTGATGACCACTATTGCCGGAGTTGGGAACTCCTCGGCCTCAACGAGTTCGGTCCGATTACAAACGTCGATACGGCCAGTCCGCCCTACGGCAACAGCCGTCGGCTGGTTTCCGATGCCGACGTTGGTGGTGATGCCAAAAAGGCTCACGGTGCCGTCACACCGGGTGGCAGTTCACCCAAAGATGCTCGCGGTCGGCTGCTCTACGAGCAGGTCTGGAAATATCTCTACACGCATCCTGTCGATCGGGTCGGTGAGCCGACCCCCAAAGATCCTGACTGCCGGCAGGATCATCCGCTGGGCAGCTGATCGGATCGCCAGACCTGGCATGACAATGAGATGCTTTAGCCCTCAGTCATCTGGATTTCGTCACCCGCCTCGTGATCCCGGAGGATGCCAATGATCATCATGAATCGGAATACTTGGCTTGTCCCGCTCAGTCTGCTGCTGATGCTGGCCACGGCGGGCACAGCCCGGGCGACACCACCGAACGTCATTTTTTTTCTTGTTGATGACCTCGGCTGGGCCGACCTCGGCTGTTCCGGCAGCAGCTTCTACGAGACCCCAAACATTGATGCCTTCGCTGCCAGTGGCATGCGGTTCACCCAGGCCTATGCCGCCTGCCCTGTCTGCTCGCCAACCCGGGCGAGCATTCTGACCGGCCGCCATCCGGTCCGGGTTGGCATCACCGACTGGATTCCCGGCATGGCCGACGCCAAGCGGCCGGCAGACGCCGCTTTCCGACAAGTGGTTGACCGGGACAATCTGGCCCTTGAGGAGGTCACTCTGGCAGAGCATTTAAAGGCCAAAGCCGGATACCAGACCTGGTTTCTCGGCAAGTGGCATCTCGGTGGCGAGGGATTCTTACCGACTGACCAGGGCTTCGACGTCAACATCGGCGGCTGCGACCGGGGTTCGCCGCCGGGCGGTTACTACGGCCCGTGGAAGAATCCAAACCTCACGGCCAGAGAGCAGGGTGAATACCTTACCACTCGGTTGACTGACGAAGCGGTTGGACTGATTGACACGGCAGCAAATTCAGCGAAACCGTTTCTGCTTTATCTTTCGTACTACAACGTCCACACACCGATCACCGCTGACACTCGGACGATCGATCACTTTCGGGCGAAGGCGGCCAAGCAGTTTCGGGAGGTGGCCGAACCGGTTGCCGAGCATACGGGCCGTAGCCGTTCGCGGCAGGACAACCCCGACTATGCCTCGATGGTGAGGGCGGTTGATCTCAGTGTTGGCCGGGTGCTAGAGGCGGTGGTCCGAGCAGGGCAGGTCGACAACACGGTCGTCGTCTTTTTTTCGGACAATGGTGGGCTCTGCACCTTGCCCACCCGCGTTGGACCCACCTGTAACCTGCCGCTCCGGAGCGGCAAGGGCTGGCTCTACGAGGGAGGCATCCGCGAGCCGCTGATCATTCGGGCACCGGGGGTGACCCGACCAGGGACCGTCTGCAATACCCCGGTGGTTAGCACCGATTTTTTTCCAACCCTTCTGGAACTGGCCGGTCTGCCATCGGCAGCCGAACTCCATTCCGACGGCCACAGCCTGGTGCCGCTGCTCAGAGGTGAGCCGCGGGCGGCACGTCCATTGTTCTGGCACTACCCGCACTACCACGGGTCGGGCTGGCGGCCAGGGGCGGCGATCCGGGATGGCCGCTGGAAGCTGATTGAGTTCTACGATCCTCCGGCGACCGAGGTCTATGACCTCGAGACTGATCCCGGTGAACAACATGACGTTGCTGCGGCGGAGCCGGCAGTTCGCGACCGGCTGTCGCTACAGCTGCAAACCTGGCAGGAAACGCTGGCTGCGCCGCTACCGGCCCGCTGACTACCGGCGGGATCAGTCCCTGGCTTCGCGGCTGCGGAGCGTTTGCAGTGTCTGCCGAACCTGCTCGCGGCTGCCAACGGCCACCCAGACGAGATACCGATACGAGCCCGGCTTCAGCAGGGCACTTTCTGCAGACCGTTCCCGGATGACGCAGTTCCATTTCGAGACCCGGGCCTCGGGAAACCAGAAGCGGCCATACGTTGCCGGTCGCGTCAGTGTCTGTGAGTAGGCAGGAGACCAGACGCCCATCGCATGCTCGCCGGAGGCGGTTGAGACCACAACCGGTAGCGGCTGCTCGCCTGGCCCATCGTCCAGTGGCTTCAATTGACCTGATGGCTTGAGGACAAAGAACTCCCGGAAGGCTGGTGGCATGTAGCCGGTGAGTAGTTCAAAGGTCGCCCGACGGTGAGGTTCACCGGCTGGGAGGGTATAGCTGACCCGGTAACGGATTGCATGATCGAGCCCAGCCGAGATGGCCTCCGCTGGACTCGCCGGGACGTAGCCAGAAGGCCATCTGGTTGACAGTGATCAGTTCGCGGCCGGCAGCCGAGAGCCAGAGCAGCCGGCTGGAGCTCGTTGGCCCAGCTCCGTCGTGCATGCTGCCCGCTTCAGTCGGGTTAAAGCATTCGGCAAAAAATGACTCACCGACATCGAGATTAGAAGCTGACTGCAACTGCCGACCGTGGTCAGTCGAGTCAATGAACTCCTGGCCATTCCAGGTCAGTGAGTCGATCGCTCCTGCCAGCCGCGAGGTTGTCCGAATAACGATTTCAGAGCCCCCGGCGGGAGCCCGGATCGTAGCCGCCCCCAGGCCGCGGCCAATGGAATCGATCTCGGGCGGCGATGCCAAAATTTGTCCGCTGCCACCGGCAAGACCAGCGAGCAGCAGCAACAGGTGTCGCCTGAGAGCCACCGGTAGCCACCGCCGGCAGCCGGTGCTGTGATCACCTGAGCAGTTCATGGTTCTCAGCCAGCGGTCTCATCTTCCACCGGACCGGCGGCAACTGGCTCAGCCGTGACCACGCCTGTGAAGACCAGCTGTTTCTTGCCGGCAACCTCTTTGCAATCGACCTGAATCGTGTCCTTGCCCTCAAACTCACCCTTGAGCAACTCTTCGGAGACGGGGTCTTCGATGTAGTTTTCAAGTGCCCGGCGTAGTGGTCGGGCGCCAAAGTCGGTGTCGGAGCCCTTCTTGATGAGGAACTTCTTGGCCTCATCAGTAAGTTCAAGTTGCAGCCCCCGCTCGAGCAGCCGTTCACGGACTTTTGCCAGTTCGATATCGATCACCTCCTTGAGGTTCTCAACCGTCAGGTGGTGGAAGACGATGACATCATCGAGCCGGTTGAGGAACTCAGGCCGGAAGACTCGCTCAATTCGCTCGCTGACCCGTGACTTCATGCTGTCGTAACCGGCGTCATCCTCAGGCTTCTGAAAGCCAAAGGCCGACTCGTTCTTGATGGCCTCAGCACCGGCGTTGGTCGTCATGATCAAAATGGTGTTGCGGAAGTCGACGTTTCGGCCAAATGAATCAGTCAGCCGACCCTCTTCCATCACCTGCAGCAGCATGTTGAAGACGTCAGGATGAGCCTTCTCGATCTCGTCGAGTAGCACGACGGCGTAAGGGCGGCGCCGAATCTTTTCGGTGAGCTGGCCACCTTCTTCAAAGCCGACATAGCCTGGAGGGGCACCAACCAGACGGCTGACGTTGTGCTTCTCCATATATTCGCTCATGTCTGGCCAGCAGCGTTTTGCCGACACCGGTAGGACCGGCAAAGACAAAGCAGCCAATCGGCCGCTTCGGATCCTTCAGGCCAGAGCGGCTGCGGCGGACTGCCTTGGAAATGCTCTTGATGGCGGTGTCCTGCCCGATCACCCGCTTGTGCAGCGAGTCTTCCATCTGCATGAGCCGCTGGCTGTCTTCGGTGCTCATCCGCGTCAGGGGAATGCCGGTCATTTTCGAGACGACTTCAGCCACGACCTCCTCATCGACGACCCCATCGGCTTCACGGGACTTCTCCCGCCACTCCTTGGTCATCTGTTGCTTTTTCTTTTTAAGTTTGTCGGCCTGGTCGCGGAGTCCGGCAGCCTTCTCGAAGTCTTGATTGGCAACCGCTTCTTCCTTCTCCTTATTGAGCCGTTCAACCTCGTCGTCGATCTCCTTGAGATCCGGCGGCTTGGTCATCGCCTTGAGTCGGACCCGGGCCCCCGCCTCGTCAATCACGTCAATCGCCTTGTCAGGCAAGCAGCGGCCAGTGATGTAGCGGCTGGAAAGTTCCACCGATGCCTCGAGGGCATCATCGGTGATCGACACCCGGTGGTGGCTTTCGTAACGGTCCCGCAGCCCCTTGAGGATTTCGATCGCCTCGCTCTTGGTGGCCGGTTCGACCATCACCAGTTGAAAGCGGCGGTCGAGAGCAGAGTCTTTCTCGATGTACTTGCGGTACTCGTCGAGCGTGGTCGCCCCAATGCACTGGATTTCACCACGGGCCAGAGCCGGCTTGAGCACGTTGGAAGCGTCGATGGCCCCCTCCGCTCCGCCGGCACCGACGAGGGTGTGGAGTTCGTCAATGAACAGAATGGTGTTTTTGGCTCGTCGAACTTCGTTCATGACAGCCTTGATCCGTTCCTCGAACTGGCCGCGGTACTTTGTTCCGGCGACCATCATGGCGAGGTCGAGCACCACGATCCGTCGGTCGGCCAGCAGTTCTGGAACGTTGCCCTCAACGACCCGCTGGGCAAAGCCCTCAACGATCGCTGTCTTGCCAACGCCCGCCTCGCCGATCAGTACCGGGTTGTTCTTGGTGCGGCGGCAGAGGATCTGGATGGCCCGCTCGATTTCCTGCTCACGCCCAATCACCGGGTCGAGCTTGCCCTGCTTGGCCAGTTCGGTCAGATCTCGGCCGAACGAGTCGAGGGCGGGCGTCTTGCTCTTGCCACTCTTGGTCGGGGCGTCTCCGCCGCCACCGCCGGCGCCGGCCATCTGGCGTCCGCCCATGCCAGACCGCTCGCTGCCTTCGTCCATACCGTGGCCAAGCAGGTTGAGTACCTCTTCGCGGACGTCCTCGAGCTTGAGGCCGAGGTTCATGAGTACCTGGGCCGCGACGCCCTCCTGCTCCCGCAGCAGGCCCAGCAGGATGTGCTCGGTACCGACGTAGTTGTGATTGAGGTTGCGGGCCTCCTCCATCGAATACTCAATGACTTTTTTGGCCCGCGGAGTCTGGGGCAGTTTGCCCATCGTGACCATGTCAGGGCCGCTCTGGACGAGCTTTTCGACCTCCATGCGGATCTTGCGGAGGTCGACGTCGAGGTTCTTGAGGACGTTCGCGGCAACGCCGCTGCCCTCCTTGATGAGGCCGAGCAGAACATGTTCAGTGCCGATGTACTCGTGGTTGAACCGCTGGGCCTCTTGGTTGGCCAGTTGCATCACCTTGCGGGCGCGATCCGTAAATCGTTCGTACATGAATCAACCTCTTGTAAATGCTGAACCCGCCCAGAATACCCGCCTGCCATTCAGGCAGGCGTGGAGATGAAAAAACACCTTGCTTATTCCGGTGCAAACTCTACGCCACTCGGCACAAAAAATTCCATTGAGACTCGGCAAGTGGCGGCGGGCCACCACGATTGCACCATTGTAGGGGGGGCAGTGCAGGCTGTCTCGTGGCAGTCCTCGTTCCCGCAGGAAACCTGCCAGACCGCGACGTTCAGGCTGCTGCCTGTCGCCGCAAAGGCTCTGACGGCAAAGGCAGAGTTGCGTCTTTGGTTGCTTCGTGCTGCTCTTGTTCAGACCGTTTGAGACACTGCAGTTCTCGTCTGATTGCGTGCGTCCAGGGTATGCCTGCGTCGCTTCGGGCGAGCTTTTCGAGGGCTGTTTTGGCTTCGGCAAACCGTCCCGCCCGTCGCAGCAGCGTGCCCAAAAGTAATTGGGCCTCACCATCGGTTGGGCAGAGGGTGAGCAGAGCCTGCAGCTTGGTTTCGGCCGTTAGCCAGTCGCGGGCGAGGTAGGCATCGCGGGCAGTAACGAAAAGTCGCTCGGAGGTGGCGTCCCGCTGGCTGGTCAACGGCGGCGGGAAGGCAGCCAGGGCTGAAGCAGTCGCCACCAGCCAGATCACCGCCGCCGCCGCCCAGATTCCCAGTGTCACCCGCAGGTCAACAAACTCTGTCCAGATCCAGGTGTTCACCACTGCCATGTCGAGGCAGACAGCGAAGGCAACGGCCAAAATCAGGCCGGCCCGGCTGCCGCGGAGCCATACCCAGGGCAGTCCCGGCCAGAGCAGTGTCAGGGAGCGGTAAAACGACACGGTGGCCCCAAAAGCCAGGAGGCAGCGTGAACACGACGGATCAGGGTCAGGGCAAAGGGACACGAAAGTTGGTGCTCTCAAGATCCTGACCAATCCGAGACTAGTGAGTTTGTAGACTCGAACCAATGGCGAGTTCGCGTCCGGAGTGTGCGATGGCAATTTCTGAAGCAGAGCAGTCAAAGGCGAGTGTGGGGGCTTGGCGAATGCTCGATGCCTCGGCAAATCGGGCAGCCGAGGCGATTCGTGTGCTTGAGGATGCCCTGCGATTCATCTTGAATGACGTCCACCTCGCCCGGCAGGCCAAGGCCATTAGGCACGACCTGGCGGTGGTTTTGGCGGGCGCTGCGTGCAGCCAGCGAATTCGCCTGCGAGATGTGCCGGGTGATGTTGGTGCTGGCATGACCGTAGCGCGGACACCACCACGGGCCACGCTGACGGATCTGATTGCCGCCAATGCCGCCCGAGGCAGCCAGGCGTTTCGCAGCCTCGAAGAGTGCAGCCGTCTCGTTGCACCTGATAATGCGGTTGCGTTTGAACGATTCCGGTACCGGCTCTACACCCTCGAGCGGGCAGCACTGACGGCGGTGGCCAGTCGGGAGCGGCTGAAGGATGTCCGGCTCTGTGTCTTGCTGGCAACTGGCTCGTCGGAAGAGGCATTCCACAACCTGGTGGACCAACTCCTCGACGCTGGCGTTGGTATGCTGCAACTGCGGGACAAGACCGCTAGCTTGCCGCTGCTCTGTCAGCGAACAGCAGCAGCGGTTGCCATCGCACGTCGGCATGCCGAGGCATCAGGCGTCCCGCGATGCCTGGTCATTGTCAACGACCGGGCCGATGTCGCCGCTGCGAATGGGGCGGACGGGGTGCACGTGGGGGCTGATGATCTGCCGGTGCCGCTGGCTCGGCGGATCTGTGGGCCACATCTGCTCGTCGGTCGTACGGCCCATTCGATGGAGGAAGCCCAGCAGGCCGTGCTTGATGGCGCCGACTACCTCGGTGTCGGTCCCTGTTTTCCCTCGGCTACCAAGGAATTTTCCAGCTTTGCCCCGAAGGATTTCCTGCAGCAGGTGGCAGCAGAGGTGAGCCTGCCGGCCTTTGCCATTGGTGGAATAAGACCTGATCGGCTTGAACGACTGGCAGGCCTGGGGGTGAGCCGGGTGGCGGTGTCGGCGGCGGTCACGGCTGCTGCTGATCCGGGAGCGGTGGTGCGGCAGTTCAGTCAGTGGCTGAAGAACTGGTCTCAGCCGGAGCAGGCAGTTGTTTGAGTGCAGCAGCGACCGCCCGGGCGATCTCTGCTTCAACCGTACTGGAATAGCCCTGCCAGACCGCCAGCACTGTGGCGTCGGGGCCGATCAAGTAGCTGGTGGGATACGCCGAAAAGCCAAGCTGGCTGGCGAAGGCCTGCCGAGTGCGGCCTGTTGGGTCAGCCCAGACCTCGAGCGTCAGGCCAGCCGAGGCTAGAAAGGCGGTTGTCTCCTCCCGCAACTGGTCGAGGTCGTCCCGCCCTCTCCCCCCACACGAAACGGCGATCAGCTGAAACCGGGGCTCAGCGTCCAAGCGGCTGGCTAGCCGAACCAGCCCGGGTAGTTCGCGGCGGCAGGGAGGGCACCAGGTGCCCCAAAAGTTCAGCAAGGTCAGCCGTCCCTCAAGCGTTGGGGTGGGGCCGACGCGTTCAAGGGGGATGATGTCCAGGCTGGGAACTGTCCTCCCGACCCACTGGCTGCCAGTTGCGTCATCCCCGGACCGGCAGCCCGACGCAGGCACCAGCAGAATCAGCAGCAGCGTCCGGCGGAGGATCGTGTTGGTAGGTAGCATGACTGTCAGAGGCTCCGATCGGGCTGTGGGTGAATATCGTGAGAAAGATTGGAAGGACATCGAAGTGTACGAAGTCGAACTAAAATTTCCGGTTGCTGATACCGCGCCGCTGGTTGAGCAGCTGTCCGCTCTGGCGGCCCGTTTCCGGGAACCGATCGAGCAGGTTGACCGGTATTTTGCCCATCCGGTGCGAAACTTCGCCAAGACGGACGAGGCGTTGCGGCTGCGGCGGGTCGCTGACACCGTGGCGGTCACCTGGAAGGGGCCACGGGTTGATGCGGCGACCAAGATTCGCCGGGAGATAGAACTCGGAGTATTGTCCTGTGGACCCACCGGGCAGGCAACAATCGCTGCCTGGACCGAACTGCTTGAGGCACTCGGCTTTCGTGAGGTGCTGGAAGTTGCGAAGACCAGGCGGCCTGCCCGCGTACTCTGGCATGGGAGCGAGGTCGAGGTTGCCATCGACAGCGTTGTGGGGCTTGGAGATTTTGCCGAGTTTGAGATCGTCGCCCGCGAGGGTGAGGTGCCTCTGGCCCGTGACTGCGTTGAGTCGCTGGCCAGAGAGGTCGGCCTTGCCCAGCCCGAGCCGGCCAGTTATCTCGAGTTGCTGCTGCGGCAGCAGGCACCGCCACGGTAGCAGCGGTTTTCAGCTGGCGCTGGTTCCGCTTTCGCGGATGATCTGGTTCGCCTCATCGAGCAGCAGCACCGCTGGCTGCATGGCGTCGGCTTCGACCTGGGTGTACCAGCCGAACGACATGATCGTCAGCCGGTCGCCGATGCCACCAAGATGCGCGGTGGCACCGTTGAGTTCAATCACCCCGCTGCCGGCCGGTCCATAGATGCAGTAGGTTTCAAAGCGTTCGCCATTGGCGAGATTGCCGACCAGAATTCGTTCGTACGATCGCAGTCCAACCCGCTCAGCCAGGTCACTGGCGATCGTCAGGCTTCCTTCGTAATCAACCGAGGCTCCGGTGACACAGGCACGATGAATTTTCGATTTGAGCAGACAGGTCGTCATGGTCGGGAAGCGTCGGCCACAAGCGGCCGCGAAAACAGAATGCAGACGGGGGTGGGAACCTTCAGGCTTTTACCGGTGAAACTCAGTTTGCCTGTTTCGGGGTCAAGCGTGAAGGCCGTCACTGTACTGGACGACTGCCCCGCCGCGAACAGTCGCCGCCCACCCGGGGCGAGGGCGAAGTGACGGGGTGTCTGGCAGTGGGTCGGCTCGACCCCCTGAAAAGAGAGCTTTCCCGTTGCTTCGTCGATGGCAAAGCATGCCAGTGAGTCATGGCCACGGTTTGAGACGTAGAGGAACCGTCCATTGGGATGGACGGCAATTTCAGCCGTTGAGAAGCCGGCTCGGTCAGCCACCGAATCCGGCAGCGTCGAGAGTGTTTGGATTGGCTTGAGCTGCCCCTGCTTGCCGTCAAAGCCGAAGGCAGTCACCGTCATGTCGAGTTCGTTGTTGGCATAGCCATAGGGCAGGCTGGGGTGCAGCGCGAAATGGCGTGGTCCGCCTCCCGGTTGTGTCGGAGCCTTGCTGTGGTTCGCCAGCGTGGCGGCGTTCGTGTCGAGGGCATGCACAAAAACCCGATCGGCTCCCAAGTCGCAACTGATCGCAAAGCGGCCGTCGGGGGTCGGGTCGATCGAGTGTCCGTGCGGGGACTGTTGCCGCCCCTTGTTAGGGCCACTGCCGCTGTGCTGGAGGAAGCCACCAGGGCCGTCCTCCTTCGGCGGCGTGACCGGCTGAAGACTGCCATCAGTGTTCAGTCCAAGGCAGATCGCACTGCCGCTGCCATAGTTCGCTGCCAGCAGCACACTGCCGGTGCGGTCAACTGACAGATGGCAGGGCCCCTTACCGCCTGAGGGCTGCACACTCTGTTGGGTGAGCCTGCCAGTCATTGGATCGATCACAAAGCTTGTGATTCCACCGGTCGGCTTCCCGTCGAGGTCGGCAATTTCAGAAACGGCGTAGAGCAGCGGCAGGGTTGGATGGAGGGCGAGGAATGACGGGTTCTTCACCACACAGGCCAGCTCGGTCGGGCCAAGTTCGCCAGACTCTTCTGAATAGCGAGAGACATAGATGCCCTCACCGCGGGGTGGTTTGCCGGTGTAGCAGCCAAACCAAACGTAATGATCAGCCTGGGCAGTTTGGCCGAGCCCAGCCGCGGAGAGGATGCAGGTCACGAAGAACCAGCCCAGCCAGCGATACCTGTCAGGCTGAGCAATATCGGCGTTGCGATCAGTTGGAACAGTCATTTGTACGAGATGGTGAGGGCAGCTCTGGTAAATCAGTACAACTGAAAAGAACAGCTAGAGTAAGGTGAAAGTCAGGTGCGATCTGACCGCACAGCCTTGCATTGTACCCTAGTTTTTTTTGTCTGCTCTCCTGCCTACGCCCTATGGATTTCGCCCGCTCAGAGCCCCCAGCCCCGGCGCAAGCGGTCCGAGAATCCCGGAACATTGCCTGTCTGGTTACCTACCAAGTAGTGGCCCGGGTGGGCTGGATCTTCAAGACCGAGACGGTGATCATGCCGGCGGTGCTCGATGCCTGCATCGACTCCGGCTTGCTCAGAGGGCTGCTGCCGGTGCTCAACCGGGCAGGCAACAGCCTGTTTCCGCTTTTCATTGCACGAGCAGTTGCTCGTCAGCCTACAGTGCGGTGGCTGCTCGCGCTGGCGACCACCGGATTGGCTGCCTGTTTTCTGTTTCTGGCGGTGATCTGGTCGCCGCTGGTCGGCAACCATCCACAGTTGCTGGCAGTCTGCTTTCTGTTGATCTACGGTCTGTTTTCGTTGATCAATGGCTGCAATCAGTTGCTGGTGGCAACCCTGCAGGGACGGCTGATCACGGCCGGCCATCGTGGGCGAGTACTCTTGCTGAGCGTAACGATTGGAAGTGTCCTGGCCATTGCTGCTGCGGTCATTGCGTTGGGACCCTGGCTGAATCAGCCGGACGGATTTCATCTGATCTTTACCGCGACCGGTAGTTTCTTTCTGCTGGCTGCTGCGGTGCCAGCCTTCTTTGACGAGCCTGCGTTGCGGCCTGCTGGAGGTGGTAGGTCGCAGGTTGTTCCGGATG
>RFVE01000540.1 GCA_009922585.1 Planctomycetia bacterium | reverse complement strand
TCGGCGTGGCCGTCGGCATCGGGAGTGATCTGATCGATTAGGTAGCTCTCGGTGGGCTTGCCCGGCACGACCCCCGCCGCACCGGACTCACCAGCGGCCGAAAGCAACTCGACCGTCGTCATCAGATAGTCACCCTCAGCCTTGGCCGGCTGGTGGCAGCCCTGGCAGTTGGCTTGGAAAATCGGCAGGACATCGCGGACGTAGCTGACCGGGGCCTGGGGAGCCGACTCAGCAGTCGCTGAGCCGGCAGCCGCGAGCGTGAGGATCAGCCCGAGGACAAACAGCCACCAGCGGCCAAGCTGCGAAGGATCGTGCGACATGATTGGGTTGCGGTTGGGAGGGAGCTGAAAATCCATGCAGGAACCTATGTATTGAAGGACGTCTTGTTGAATGTCGCGGCCGGTCATTTCCTTACGGCATCGAGTTAGGCGAGCAGGTCGTGAACCACCTCGCCGTGCACATCGGTCAGCCGGAAATCGCGGCCCTGAAAGCGATAGGTGAGCTTGGTGTGGTCAAAGCCGAGCAGGTGCAGCAGCGTCGCCTGCAGATCGTGGATGTGCACCGGGTTCTCCGCCACCTTGAAGCCGAGGTCGTCGCTGGCGCCGTAGGTGAGACCCCCTTTCACCCCACCGCCGGCCATCCAGACGGAATAGCAGTCGGGATAGTGGTCACGGCCCAGGATGCCGCCGCCAGAGGTGCGGCCTTCGCGGAACGGTGTGCGGCCGAATTCACCGGTACAGAGCACCAGGGTGTCATCGAGCAGGCCCCGCTGGTCGAGATCTTCGATCAGGGCTGCTGCCGGCTTGTCGAAGGTAGCAGCCTTCTTGGTCAAGCCATCACGGATGTCTTCATTCGGGCCGGTCCCGTGAAAGTCCCAGCCCCAGTCGAACAGCTGCACGAACCGTACCCCGTCCTCAACGAGGCGGCGGGCCAGCAGGCAGTTGTTGGCCAGGCTCGCTCCGCCGGGTGTCGCCCCATAGGCCTCCAGGGTCTGCTTCGACTCCTGCGAGATGTCCATTACCTCCGGCACGCTCGCCTGCATCCGATAGGCCAGCTCGTACTGGGCAATGCGGGTCACCGTCTCGGGGTTGCCCAGTTCGCGGGCCTGTAGCCGATTGAGATCGTTCAGCGCATCGAGGCTCTTGCGCCGCAGCTGCCGGTCCATGCCGGGCGGGTTCGACACATAGAGCACCGGGTCGCCCTTCGAGCGGCACTG
>RFVE01000539.1 GCA_009922585.1 Planctomycetia bacterium | reverse complement strand
ACTGTACTGCGACGGCAGAAAGCCAGCGTCCCAGTTCTTGACGCCGTTGGAGCCAAAGCCGCGATGGTCGGGCAGCACCACAAAGGTCGGCAGGTTCTGGTTCATCGACCCGAGGGCATAGCTCACCCAGCAGCCCGCCCCTGGAAAGCCGGGCAACACGAAGCCGGTCGTCTGGTGGAGCGTGGCGGCCGAGTGGACGCCCGAGGGGCTGACCATGTTGTGGATGAAGGCCAGCTGGTCAGCCACATCGCCGAGAGCCGAGACCGGCTCACTGAGCAACTTGCCGCAGCCGCCGTAGGGCTGGAACTTCCAGATTGGCTTGAGCCACGGTCCCAGGCCGTTCTGAAAGGCCTCGACCGGCTCACCGAAGTCGCTTGCTTCACCATGGTGTTTGACCAGGGCCGGCTTGTAGTCGAACAGATCGATGTGGCTGGCGGCACCAGCCATGAACAGCTGCACCACCCGCTTGACCTTGGGTGGATAGACACAGGCCGGGTGCAGCGACCCACTCGCCCCGGCCGTGGCCGCCAGCGTCTCCCGCTCTCCGGCCAGCATCGCCGCCAGTGCCAGCGTGCCAAAGCCACTCCCCGAGGCGGCCAGCAGTTCGCGGCGGGAGAGCGACTGCTCCAGGCGACGTCGAGTGTGTTGATATGGGTTGGCCATGGGATCAGTCCACAAAGGAAAATTCATTCAAATTGAAAATCGCCCGGCAGGTGTTGGCCAGCCCGTGGGCCTGAGTGAGCGCAACCAGATCGGCTGTTTCGGCAGCATTGGGCTGCCGGCCGAGTGCCAGCGTAAAGGCCCGCTGCACCTGGGCAGCCGGGTCGTCGCCCGCCTCGCTGCGGACCCGGTCGGCAAACTGCTCAGCCTGCACCACCATGAAGCCGTTGTTGAGCAGGGCGAGGGCCTGCAGGGCCGACAGGCTTTCGGTCCGCTTCTCCACCCGCATCGACGGGTCGGCACAGTCGAGCACGGTCATGAAGGGCTGGGTCTGGCTGCGAACGATGAACCGGTAGACCCCCCGCCGCCAGGTCGAACGATCGGCCGGGTCGGCAAGGTCATAGCGATAGTGGGGTGAGTGTTGTGGATGCTCGATCTTGAAGTCCTGCCAGCCCGGGCCGCCCATTGTCAGGTCGAGCGTGCCGGCCGCGGCCAGCACCGCATCGCGAATCGCCTCGGCCTCCAATCGCTGCCGGTTTTGCCGCCAGAGCAGCCGGTTGCC
>RFVE01000538.1 GCA_009922585.1 Planctomycetia bacterium | reverse complement strand
GAGCAGCGGCAGCAGCGGGCCGGTTGGGGCGATGCCCGCGGCGGCCACTGCCTCGTGGAGCACCCGGATCGGGTTGATCGCGTTCCGCAGATCCTCCAGCGGCTCAAAGACACCGCGAAGTCGTTCGGCCTCGGCCCAGTTCTGCCGGCCGATCGCCGCCAGCAGCTGCTGGGAGAGGGCAGGCGCCACGCAGCCGCAGCCGGTGGTAAAGCCACCGAGGCCGAAGTCGCGCAGGTGAATGATCGCCGGCTGCTCGCCGATACCACTGATGATGGTCGCCGGATCGACCAGCCCCACCAGCTCTCGCAGGTAAGGGTCGGTGGCTGGATCGTCGCGGACCGTGGCGTACTTGATCGCGCTGATCAGCCCGTCACGGCAGAGCCGGGCGGCATCAGCCGGCTCGATGAAGCCGTCGTGCTTGATGTAGAGCAGCGCGGGGACACCGGCCGCCTCGACAAACGTTCGTACACCGGTGGCGACGCCGGCACTGGTCGTGATGCCCTGCTGCGGCAGCACCATCACGGTCTGGAAGCGATGCTGGCGGATAACGGCGGCATGCTCCAGCAAAAGGCCATAAGTCGGTCCGGCCGCCGGCACGACAATCGTCTCGGAGCCAGCAGTCTCCGCCAGCATGCCCAGCAGCGGCTCGTATTCGTGTAGCGGCAGGTGATAGAGGTTGGCGTTGCCGCCATAGAGCAAGAGTGACACGCCACCGGCCTCGATGTGGCGGATGATTGTTTCATTCGCTGCCGGGTCGATCGTGCCATCGGCGGCCCGGGCCAGCGGCGGGACGGCCATCACGGAGCGTTTGAGGTGGGTAGTCGTCAGGGTGGGGGCAGTGTTCATCGGTGGCTCGGGGCGAGGGTATACGAGGCAGTCGTTTCGGGTGACGCAGGCGGCTCAGAAGATATCAGGCTCGGGGGTCGGCTCACCCCGCTTGAGAAAGCGGAAGTCACAGCCCTCGTTGGCCTGCGTGGTCTGGTCGAGGAAGAGCTGTCCATAGCCTCGGGTATACCGTGGCGATGGCGGCACCCAGCCGGCCAGCCGCCGGGACAGCTCGGCCTCGTCAACCAGCAAGTCGATCCGCCGGGCTTCGACATCGAGGGCAATCTGGTCTCCGGTCTGCACCACGGCCAACGGGCCCCCCACGGCCGCCTCGGGGGCGACGTGCAGCACGCAGGTGCCGTAGCTGGTGCCACTCATGCGGGCGTCGGAGATCCGCACCAT
>RFVE01000537.1 GCA_009922585.1 Planctomycetia bacterium | reverse complement strand
GGCACAGCGGTTGCCGAGCCGCTTGACTTCAATCGTGACATCCGGCCGATCCTGTCAGAGAACTGTTTCTACTGCCACGGCCAGGACGGCAACAAACGGGAGGCCGACCTCCGGCTGGACCAGCGGGAAACAGCCATCAAGGCCGGGGCGATCGAGCCGGGCGACCCGACCGCCAGCGAACTGGTCGCACGGATTCATGCGGATGACCCCGACGTGCTGATGCCGCCCCCCGAATCAAACCGGCGGCTGTCGGCCGAGCAGAAGACGATGCTATCCCGCTGGATCGAAGCGGGTGCTGTCTACGAACCGCACTGGGCCTTCGTCGCCCCCGTGCGGCCCGAGCCGCCGGCAATCACCGACCCAGCCTTCGCCGATTGGCCTCGCAACGCCATCGACCGGTTCGTGCTGGCCAAGCTGACAGCAGCCGGCCTGCGGCCGGCAGCTCAGGCCGAACGAGCCACGCTCATTCGCCGGCTGTATGCCGACCTGACCGGGCTGCCCCCGACGCCAGCTGAGGTCGATGCCTTTGTGGCCGACCCCAGCCCCGACGCCTACGAGCAACTGGTCGACCGACTGCTGGCCAGCCCTCACTACGGCGAGCGAATGGCGGCCGCCTGGCTCGACGCCGCCCGCTATGCCGACAGCAACGGCTTCCAGCAGGACGGCGACACCTGGCAATGGATCTGGCGGGACTGGGTGGTCAACGCCCTCAACGCCGACATGCCGTTTGATCAGTTTTCAATCGAGCAGCTGGCTGGCGATCTGCTGCCCGAGGCGACTGACCAGCAGAAAATTGCCACCGCCTTCAACCGCAACCACCTGCTCAACGGTGAGGGGGGCGCGATTGCCGAAGAGCAGCGGTTCAACAATCTGTTCGACCGGGTCGATACCACCAGCACCACCTGGCTGGGCCTGACGCTGGCCTGTGCCCAGTGCCACGACCACAAGTACGACCCGCTGACCCAGGCCGACTATTACCGACTGCTGCATGTCTTCAACCAAGTGCCCGAGAGCGGCCGGCCGGGCCGGCAGTCGGCCCGCATCCGGGTGGCCCCGCCGCTGCTGGAACTGCCAAGCGACTCGCAGCAGCAAAAGCTGGCCGACCTCAAGGCCGAAATGCAGCGGCTCGAGCAAGAAGCCAGGCCGGCGATCGACGCCACCTACGCCGCCTGGAAGGCCGGACTGTTTGCCGATGGCGAGCCGGCCGACGGCAAGGACCTACCCCGTAA
>RFVE01000536.1 GCA_009922585.1 Planctomycetia bacterium | reverse complement strand
TTGCCCATCAGACGGTCACGAGTGCCAGAGGTCAGTGCGGCAAGCTGATAAAACTCTTTCTGTTTCCATTTATCGAATGGATGGTCGTGGCACTGTGCGCAGCCAATCTGGGTGCCCAGAAAGACCCTCACCGTGTTGTCGATGTAGGGCAGGGGCATGCCGCGATCCCGCAGTTGATAGCCGACCGCTGGGTTGTCCCAGAGGGTGCCATCCGCCGTGAGCATGGCAAAGACCCACTGATCGTATGGAGTGTTGGTGGCGATCGACTGCTTCACCCAATCCATGTAGGGTTCGAAGACCAGGGTCTGCTTGTCGGGTCGTTCCTTGAGCCGGAGAATGTCCGCCCAGAAGTTATAGAAATGACTCACGTAGTCGGGGCTTTCGAGAAGATCAGCAATCAGGTTGTCCCGCTTGTCGGCAGCCCGACGACCGAGAAACTTTTTTGCCTCATCGGGTCGCGGAATCCGTCCACCGATTTCAAGGTAGGCCCGGCGAACAAACTGCTCGTCAGACAGCGGCTCTCCTGGCGACATGCCGGCGGCTGACCATTCACTGGCCAGGATTGCATCGATTGCCGCCGCAGCATCTGCCACGGCCTTGACGGCGTCAGCACTCCGGTCGACTGCGGCAACGTCAATCGCAGGCTTTCCGGGCTTCTCGACGACTGCCTCGGGCAGACGAATCGCAGGTGGGGCCTGTTCTTTCTTCTTGTCTGCTGACCGCCGAGCCTGCATGGCCGCCCGTTGTCTGGCCATCATGACCCGGTTCATGGGAGGGGCTGCACCGACCGGTGCGGGAATGAAATCGTTCGATCCACCCACCACAAGAACTGCAGCGGCAATCCAGATCGTTCGTTTCCAAACGCAGTGATGCATCGGTTTGCTCCAGTCAATTGAGTGATGAGACAAGTCGTTGTGTCACACCGCAACGTAGGAAACGGCGGGCTGGTGATGACCAGCCCGCCGTTTTCATTGAATCATTCCGGTTCCGTGTTTTGATGGCAAACCTGGAAGCCCCTGATAGTTGTCCAGGCAGCGGTTTCCAACAAAGGTCTGCCTCGGGCTGAGGTCACTTGGTCTTTTTCTGACGGTTCATGCCTGCCTTGAACTCGTCCATTGAGACCTTTCCGTCTCCGTCCTTATCAAGTTGCTTGAAGCGTCTGTCGGCGTTCTCCAACTGCTTGTCTTTCATCCCCTTCTTGAACTCTTCAAGCGTCAGTTGGCCATCGC
>RFVE01000535.1 GCA_009922585.1 Planctomycetia bacterium | reverse complement strand
TGGCTATGCGGACCGACGAGCCCCTCGCAGAGTCAGCCGCTCCCAGTCGGCCGGCACCAGCCGCAACCGTCAAACAGCTGCCCGCCCCCGCCGTCCCGCCAATGGAGGCCCTCGCCCGTGCGGCGGGCAACACGCCGGCTCGCGAGCGTGCCAGCCGACAAGAGCAGGCAAAGGCCGCTGCATCTGGCTCGCGTGCCGCTGCCGAGCCATTGGCGGTGATGGCTGACGAGACCGCCGACGCGAGTGCCTTCGCTCCGGCTGCATCGGCTCTGGCTCGGTCTGCCGAAGTCGGCAGGCGGGTCGGGGTCGGCATGATGCAAGCCCCAGCAGGAGTTGGCGGCAACGCTCTCGAACTCGACTTTGCAGACAAAGCCCCACAGCCTGGGCAACGACGGTGGCCGCAGCCCAGCGGCGAGACCTATGCCCCCATCACCGAAAACCAGCTGCGGGATCCGCTGACCGAGCCGCTGTCAACCTTCTCCGTGGACGTTGACACAGCCAGTTACGCCAACGTCCGGCGGTTTCTCACCAGTGGCCGGCGGCCGCCACGGGATGCGGTCCGCATTGAAGAGCTGATCAACTATTTTTCCTATGATGATCCGGCCCCGACTGGTGACGATCCTTTTGCGGTGTCCCTCGAGGCAGCCGCCTCACCCTGGCATGCCGACCGGCTGGTGGTCCGCATTGGCCTGAAGGCCCGTGACATCGACCGCGGCGAGCGGCCGGCGGGCAACCTGGTGTTTTTGGTCGATGTGTCAGGCTCAATGTCGGCGGCCAACAAGCTGCCGTTGGTCAAGCAGAGCCTGAAGCTGCTGGTGGGCGAACTTGGGGCCAGCGACCGGATTTCACTGGTCACCTACGCCGGTCAAGCCGCCCTGCGGCTGCCACCGACGCCGGGCGATGACAAGGCGACTATCCTGGCGGCCATTGACGGCCTGGCCTCAGGCGGCTCGACCCACGGCAGTGCCGGCATTGAGATGGCTTATGCCCAGGCGGCTGAGCACTTTGTGGAGGGCGGCGTGAACCGGGTATTGCTGGCCACCGATGGTGACCTGAACGTCGGCATCACCAGTGATGCAGCCCTTGAGGCACTCATTCGCGAGAAGGCCCAGAGCGGTGTGTTTCTGACCGTACTGGGCTTTGGCGAGGGCAACCTGCAGGATGCCAAGATGGAACGGATCGCTGACAAGGGCAATGGCATCTATGCCTACATCGACGGCCTGCGAGAGG